>JBEIPV010000012.1:0-45553 GCA_040376855.1 Bacteriovorax sp. | reverse complement strand
GCATGGGCATTTGAGATAAGAGACACGGCAGCGCATGTTAGCAGTAAAGACTTCTTCATATATAACCATCCTGGTAATTTTTTGCCTTAATTCTAAAGGCAAAATGTTCACACCTGATCAGTATACAACAATTTCGATTCAATAAAAGTCCCAATTTTTTGAGGAAAATTAATCCGAGTAAAAAAGAATGATATCTAACCTATTGATTAAGAAAGCCTGTAAAAATTAAGGTAATAGTTACCCTCTCCATAAAAGTTCATACTATCCCTTAACATAATAAGATACTCGCTCATGAAGAGTGATTCCATCTAATCAGGAGGATTGTTTGGATATTTCTTATAGACCTGAAGAATCAATGAAGGCCTTAATTCAATTAGGAACAACTGGGCACTTCCCTCTCTTTCACGAAATCTGGTTAACGGATCCGGATATTAAAGAAAAGAGATTTCAAAAAATCACAGGTCAGGAAAGAGCTCGAGCCAAAAAACTTTTTCAACAAGTTTCAAAACACAGACAACTAGAACACAAAAAAACAGTCTTGCTATCAATGAACGATGAAGACAGAAAACTTTTTGTAAAAGCATTCTTTAAACTGGTTGAAGGAAAAATCCTTGATCAAAAAATGGAACTTCACTAATTAATGGTTAAAACAGCACTTATCATATTGACGGCCCTTGTGACGACGCCAGTTTTTGGCGAGTACAGGGTCTATCAGTATTATGTGCGCTCAAAAACGAAGAACATCAATCCTCCCAATGCCCAGGTCGTAACATCGACACTTAACCCGATAAGCTATGCAGCTTACAACGGCGGAAAACTCTCTATTGAAGTTAATCTACTGCGCTCTTGGGTCTGTATGGGCAATACATCTCATCAAGACGTCTGCAGTATCAGCGAAGGCCGTGAATTGGAAGGAGCTACTCAATGAAAGTTGGAACTGGTGATCAAGCAATCGCTTTTAAAGAAAATGAAGATCTTTATAAGAGAATGAATAAAAGCATTGAAAAAAAGATTGAGTCTAAAGAAAAGGAAATCCAAAACCTCGATGCTCTTTACGATAAAAAAATCGCCATGGCCCGTATCGAAGGCGAAGATCAGTTTATTCAAAGCTTGGATCGCAATAATCAGAGAATGATCAGTGAATCAGGTGTTTTCGAAGACAAAATTAAAGGTTATCAGGATAAACTTAAAAAAGTTCAGGACACTGTGGCCAGAGAAGAATTGTCCCTGAAAACTAGTGAAAAACAAAAACTTTCCGAATTAAAAACTCAACTGGAAGAGAATTTTCAAGAGCAGTATTCAACGACTCAGATGAATCAGCAGGAAATTGCCGATGCCACTCAGGCATCAGTTAAAGAAATTGCCACCAGATCCAAAGCAGAAAAGCTTTTATTGGAGGGCAATGCTCAGTATGAAATCAACGCTCTCTCAAGTGAATTTAACACTAAGGCCGCTAATAATGAAAAAGATTTCAGGTCTAAACTCGACAATGATGTCCGTCTTCACACTGCTGAAATCAATATGCAACAAGAGCAATTAAAAAAACTCATGACCCTGGATGCTGAAAAAAACAAGCGTCTTTCAAGTGAACTTAACCGTGTTAATAAAGAGCAGTTGAATTTTCAGGAAACACACCAAAAAGATATGCTTTCTCAAAGAGATAAAGACTTTAAAGTTCGCTATGAAAACATGGTAAAAGAGCACGATACTATTTTAAAAAATCTGTCTGCAAAGTTTGAAGAAGATGCCAGAAAAATTACGGCCTCAACATCAACCGATAAAAAAATTCTTGGCGGACGCTCTGAAGACCCATTTTATAGAATAGATAAACTAAATCCTAAGGTCGTCGAAGACCTAAAAACGGTGACAGTTCAGGTGCCAGTTGCTGAGTATGAAAAGGAAAACGTACACCTTTCAACTCAAGGACGCTCAATTAAAATCACTCTTTCAAGAAAATACTCGGATTCATTAAATGCTGAAGATGGAAGTGTTAACAGGTCTACAAGAAGTGAACTCTTCAGTAAAGAGCTTGCGACTAAAGATCTTTTAAGCCCGAAAAACATCACGCAGTCTTATGAAGACGGCGTGCTGAGTTTCAAAATCAATAAAGCTTAATTTTTTAGGTTTCTGACGGTCCGGCCTTACTATCAATTTGATGGAAGTGGACGCGGTCTGCTTGAACGATATCACGCAGCTCATCGCCCATGATACGCATTTTTTTCGGGTGCAGATAAACATAAAAATCAATGTGACGTTTGTTTGATTCTTTATCAATGATCTGCTCGTGAAGTTCATCAATTCTATCAGTGGTATTGAAAACGATTTCCTTAACCAGGTTTTTAATATCCCCGTGAGAAAGAATTTCAATGTGGTAGTACTTGTGATTTTTTGTTGATTCAAACCCTTGGTAAATAGGACCTAGAAGTTTTAGAACCGATAAAATCGTAATAGTAAAAATCGTCGCAATGACCGGAAACCCGTATCCAATTGTCATCCCGATTGACGCCACAACCCAAATAGTCGCCGCAGTCGTTAGACCAATAATGTTTCCTTTGTCTTTCATGATGGCACCGGCACCGAGAAAACCAATACCCGATACAATCTGTGCTGGAATTCTGGCAGAGTCATAATTAATCCCACCGCCCTGAACGTGCCCAAGCATTGAAATCGCCGTATAAAGCGTTGCCCCCAAACAAATTAGAACGTTAGTCTTAATCCCCGCGTTCTTCATCTTCTGTTCGCGGTCATAACCAACTAAACTTCCCAGGACAAGTCCTGTGACAATTTTAATTCCCATTCCAAGATACACGTCCACATTTCCTAAATATTCAATGTAAACGGTCTGAACAACATGATCCATTATCAATAATCCTTTTTAACTATTACTTAATTCTGCTATACTTCATGGAAGAGAGCAATACAGTTTATGAAAAGACCTCACCTCGTTCATTTTTTGGCCATAGTCACTGATGATTCAATCAACATCAAGGCTTCTATTACTATGAAAGAGAATCTGATGGCCCAGAATCTTGACCTCGATATCCCCACTCCTAAATTTCCGATTCAAGCGCTGCGACTGCTGAATGCTTATCAATTTACAATGAAGATCATTGGGGTTTCGAAGGATCAAAAAGAAATTTATAAAAAATCTTTTGAATCCGATTCATTCGGGAATTTTAACTTTAAAATCCCACTGACCAAAGATCGTGAGTCTATCGAAATTCTTCAGCTTTATGAAACAAAAAAGAGACCGGGACTAGAATTACATCTGGGAACCTACATCCCTTTGCGCATTTTTTCGCCTAAAAAAATTATTATCTGCGATTTTGATAAAACTTTAGTCGATACAAAATACTCTACGACAAAAGAAGTTTACAGGTCTCTAACCAGGTCAATGGAAGAAAACCCAACCGTTATGAGCAGCGTGGAGATTCTTCACCGTTATATCAGACGTGGGCATCACCCATTTATTCTTTCGGCCTCACCGCATTTCTATGAAGATTCGATGAGAGACTGGCTTTATAAAAATAATATTTTCTCGGCAGGGATCTTCTTAAAAGACTACCGCCACTTTTTTTCATTCTTAGATGGGGAACTGACCACTAAAGATTTAAAGCTTCAGGGCCTTTATAAGCTCAACCACCTGCTGGATATCCTGTTAATGACAGGTATCCCGGACGAGTTAGTTTTAATGGGAGATAACTTTGAGTCTGACCCGGCCATCTACCTGACACTGACAAAAATTTTAAGAGAAGATATCGACCCATGGGTTGTGTGGAACGAAATTAAAGAGCAGGATATTTTTCAATTAAAGAAAAAACAAAACTCTCAGTTCTTAAATAAGATCTATCAGCTGGACAATCTTCTAACCAGAAAAAGAAAAGAGAACTTCGGTAAGAAGATCTCAATCAAAATTTATATCAGAAAGCGCTTTAAAGATGATGTCTTGATTGCTCCTCAGTCTTTTGAGAAGCAAAAAAAGTATCTAGACATGGTTGAAATGTACGACGGGCTCTACCAGAAAGAATTCGATAAAATGATGGAAGAGCTTCACGCAAAAAGTGTAAAAGGCGCAGAAAGCACAATATAGCCCAGACTTAGATAAAGTCCATTCCTATGGAACTTGTGGGCCTGTTCCTTATCACCTTTAAACATCCCATTCGTTATTGGAAGAGCAGAAAAATCAAATTTGATGATCTCTAAATAGACTCTTGCCATAGCTGCGATCAATAGAAAGATATTTAACCACTGATTGCCTCCACCACTAACATCATTTACAATATCAAACATACTCACTCCTCATAATGGATAAAAATCCCCATGGATCTACTACTTCTTCTCGGCGATATTGATGAAAACTTTTACCAACTGGGACTCAAGGACAAAGAGAAAGGAAAACTTGTCCACCACGACGTAAAGATGATGCTTAGAACTCCCTGGAAACCGGCCAATACGGTGATTCAGGAAGTAGGAAAGGCCGTCATTAAAAATTCTATGCTGAAAAAGCCAGACAGTTTTCGTCACTTAAAATCCTATGCTGAAGGTATTGGTCTTCCATTGGAAGAATGTGCTTATACGATGCTCATTCCTGAGTTGGTGAGCTGCATGAGTAAGTGGGCGCCGGGGTTTATGAAAGGAAACCTGGGCTGTTCAAGTTTTATGATGAGGAATGTAGAAGGCCAGGTGGTTCACGGGCGCATCCTCGACTTCCCTTTACAAGGCTCATTTGACACTTATGAGAGAGCTATCTCCTACGATGTATCTGGTATGCCTAAAACCCTTGGTTTTGGCTCAGTAGGGATTCCATACCCTTCTATCACTTTAATGACAGAAGATGGACTGACTCTTGCCCTTCATCAAAAATTTACCAACGTCTTTAACCCACAAGGGATGTCGATTTTTGAATACATCTTTAAGATGATTCAAACCTGCGGTGATAAAAAGTCCGTTATTGAATTTGTAAAGGCCCATCAAACCATTACGACATGGTGTCTCTACATGACTTTTAAAGATGGTGATGTGCTGGCCTGTGACCTGAGTGGAGATACACCTTTTATTAATGAACTTGTTGTCCCCGATACCGGCATTCTTTATTTTTGTAATCATCTGGAAGATAAATCCATCAATCAAAGACAATTTCTTCCTCTTGGTTTTGACCAGTACAATTTAATGAGAGAAGAAATTGCGACTCAGAAAATTTTAAAGTTGATGGATAAGAAAAAAACTCAACCAAGCAGCATCGAACTTTTACATATGATGACCACTCCCCTGGACCAAAAAATCAAAGATGGGAATCTGGTCAATTTTAAACTCGATAACATCACGCTGAGCAGTTTAAGTGCTATGACGATGAATCCAACGGCGGGCACGGCCTTATATATGGGTGGTGATGCTCCTAAAATTTACAAAGATGACGTTATCGAAATTAGCGATGCCTTCAATAGGCCGAAACAAGCACCTTTTAAAACGAAAAAGATGCCAAGTTTTGATTCTGAATACCACGCTGGTCTACATGCAATGATGGAAGCACAAAAAGGTTTTGATGCTCATGATTCAGTTATGATTTATCACAATCTGCAAATGGCCATCGATCATCTGGAGCATTACCCTGAAAAAAAGATTGCTGAGTTCTATTTCTTAATCGCTCAGTATTTATACGAAGGTCACACTCAGGTGCTGGCCAATTTATTAAGCGAATTTAAAAAATTTGAAGATAAACTTCCTCCTTATTTAAATGATCACTGCCTGCTTTTTATCGGCCGTCTTGAGCGCATTTTAAAACTGCCGCCGAGTATGGAAGAAGATAAGATCCAAACCAAAAAATTGCGCGAACTCTATCAGCGTGAATTAAAAATTCCGCGTGCAATTTTTCATATCAGCAGTAAAGGAATGATTGTTCCAAGAATTGATATCCTGGATGTTATTTATATTATGACGGCCTAGCTTGGCCTGATGATCGGGAGCTCAACAATAAAAGTAGAACCTTTATTGAGTTCACTTTTCACTCTTATAGTTCCCCCGTGGGCCTCAATAAACTCACGCGAAATATATAAACCTAACCCCAATCCACCAAAACTTTTAGAAGAAACCCCTCGCTCAAAACGCTCAAAGATTCGTGCCTGAAAATCTGCTGAAATGCCAATTCCTTGATCAGAAACAGTGAGTACGGCCATGATGCCTTTTTTCTCAACAGTTATTTTAATCTCTTTTCCAAGGCCAAACTTAATAGCATTTTTCAAAAGATTGATGATAACCTGCTCAATTGGCAGACGCTCCCATTCACCTATGACTTCCTTGTCTCCACTTAAACTTATCAAACTTCCACTTTCTACGAGTTCTGGTTGAAAACGAGGAAGAATTCCTTGAATAATCTCATATAAATTAATTTTTACACGTTTGAGAGTCAGTGCTCCCTCACTCAAGCGGCCAACATCCAACAGATCATTAACAAGACTTGAAAAACGATCGAGCTGTTGTGAGGAACTCTGAATGAGTTCTAATTGTTTTTGCTTTGATAAGCTCTGTAGCCTGTCTTGTTCCATCAGGCGATTGAGCAGTTGAGTCTGCATCATCAAAACAGTTAACGGAGTTTTTAATTCATGAGAAGCGATTGAGAGAAATTCATCACGGATAACAACGGCCCTCTGGGCCTCTAGGCGCGCTTCTTTTTCCTGTATAAAAAGCTGATTTCTTAACTCTTCAGCTTCTTTTCTTTCTGTCACATTTTCCACTAACGTCACCGTCTGGATAAAATCACCATTTGGGTTACGAATCGCCGTGGCCGAAACATGGGTCCAAACAGTCTGTCCATCTTTTCTGATGTATCGCTTGTCTAGCTCTACAGTATCGGTATGACCAGATATCATTTCAATCCACAGACTATCCCCTTTATGGGCATCATCAGGAAAAGTAATATCATTAAAAGTTAATTTTTGAAGTTCCTCATTTGAATACCCCAGAATTTTTTGCAATGAAGGATTACAGCGTACAAAGTATCCATTGCGGTCAATGTTTGCAATTCCAACCGGAGAAATTTCAAAAATTGAGCGGAATTCGGATTCACTCTTTAATAAGGCCTTTTGATTTCTTTGATCTTCTGTCACGTCAGTTGCGATACCACAAACTCCATACACACTCCCCAACTTATCAAACAGAGGGAATTTTAGAGTTAAAAATGCCAATAAATCACCTGAAGAGGTCTTAATCTCTTTGAGCGTTTTATCAGATGATGGCCAATACTCAACTTCTTTACTGAAAATTTGGTCAATATGTCCCTGTGTCGCAATATCATTTTTTTTATACTCATCACTCGCTGCAAGCAGGTTACCTTTTTTATCTTTAACCATAACGAGCATAGGAGAATAATCAAGAATCCCTTGGAACATTGTGGCCTGTCTTCTGATAGGATAAGAGATTTTATTGGCCACAATATAAATGAGTAATAACCCAAGTGCTGAAACTACAACTCCCAAGAAAATAAGGAAAAAAGTACTGCTGACAATATCGGTATTTGTCCTAAACATTGAAATACCCGTAATGATAATTCCAATCTGACCTTGATCAAAACTTCCATGATAGGGCATAATAATTTCTTTTATGGCCTGCTTATTACAACACTCAACATACTTGATTTTATTACCTGTCTTATTTATTTCAGATGCCAGCAAAGCATGACTCTGCAAAGAGGCAAAGTGATCATTTTCAATAAAACTCTTAAAATCTGGCTGATAACTTTTAGAGATGACTTCTCCATTAGAGTTCAGAATGACGATATATTTAATAGCACTTTCTTTCTCAATCAATTGATCTGAAAAAATTTGTGCGTGATACTTACCTGAAAAACTAATCCTTGAAATAGAAATAGATAAAACATTAGTAATGTTTTCCGAAAGCCTGTTTTCTGAAGATTCAATAATGTTTTTGAAAATAAAGGAAGTGGTCACAAGAAAAATAGTAATTAAAACAACAAAGACCGCAGCAAACGATAGACCAATTTTCAAATTGATATTTTCATGAAAGCTTTTTAAATTTGCTTTAAAAAATCTAGTATTTTTCAATTAATTCATTACTCCAGAAACTGCTTTTCTTCCAAGGCTTTTCAAACGTCTTTGGAATTTTTCCCAACCATCCAGGGTATTGATCGACTGTTGCTTTTGTTATCGGATAAGTTGGAACAAGAATTTTTTTGGGGTACTTCTGTCCTTGCAGAATTTTCCATCCTACCGCCATACTCTGCCTTCCAATCTCTGCACAAAACTGAGCAGAATCTATAACAGTATTTCTATTTGTTTTTAAATTAATAACTGATTTGGGGTCTCCATCAACAGTGGCAATCTTGATTTCATTTCTCTTGGCCTTACTAATAGCTGAAACAATTTCAAGTCCACCGCCATCATTGACAGTAAAAATGGCATCAATTGAATTCTTTTTCGGGAATTGCCATAGGATATCAGCGCCGGCCTTTTTCCCGCTAACCGGTTCAACCGCTTCATAGGTGGCAAGAATTTTAAATTTTTGCTTTTCTTTATGTAAGGCATCGATAAATCCATCTACGCGCTCTACTGTAGAGGAAACTTTTGGATACTCTACCAAAATAACCTTCATCTCAAACGAATCCTCAAACATTGAAGCTAAATACTCGCCTGCGAGAAATCCTGCCTGATAATTATTAGATGTGACATAAGAAGCGATTTCACCTTTCACAATATACTGATCGTAAGTGACAACTGGGATTTTTTTAGCGTTCGCTTTCAATAGGGGTGCCACTAAGGCCGCATTGTCTGTCGGTTGAACAATGATAAGATCAACTCGTTTGTTATCGATCATCTCATCCATTTGCTTAATCTGATTAACAATTCCAGATGACCCATCTCCGGCCACATAAGGAATAAGAGTCAGGCGGTCACCTTTGGCCTTCAAATCGCGATTGATATTGGCGGCTTCTTCTTCCAGCCCTTTTCTCATGGCCACTTGTCCTTCAATATTCATCGACCAATAAAGAACTCCCACTCTGTACTCTTTCCCGAATGCAGGGATTGTCACCAGCGGAAGTAAGACTAAAAATGTAATTATGATATTCTTCATTTTAAAAAGACTTGGCCTGCTGAAAACCATAATAATAGCTCTTAACTCTATCTAGTAATGTATTGAAGTTCATTGGTTTAGAAAACACTTCCTGAATCGCAGGAAGATTTTTTGCGCGCTCACTGTATGCACTGATAAGGATAATGGGAATGTTTGAGTACTTCTCCACTTTTTGAAACTCTTCAACAAATTCCCAGCCATTCATGACTGGCATCATCAGGTCCAAAAGAATGAGACCCTGGTTAGGTGATCTGGATAAAATATCCAAAGCGTCCTTTCCATTAGTCGCTGTCATTACCGGGTAACCTTCCATTTCAAGGGACATTTTTAAAACTTCACGGATCGCCTCATCATCGTCAACGACGAGAATACTTTTTGTATTCTGATTGATGTCAGTTTTATTTTTCAAACAATACTCCCTAGAAAACCAGCTTCCTCAGAGATTAGTATTAAAAACATGACCAAACAATGATTTTAACTCGTCTGTGAAAAAGAATGTATTTTTGTATAAGCGACAAATTTAAAATGCGAAAAAATTTTTCACTTACAACTTCAACCATAATTTATTCTTAAGGCGCTCATCCAGATTTCACTATTTGATTACCAAATCAGTGGCAAAAAAAATATTCGTTTCCAATTATTTTTTACTTTAGATATTTGAAATTTCTAAGATAAACCCAACAGGAGGAGGTTTTTTTATTAGATAAGACCGGGGGCCACGGCCAGATAAAACTTTCCGAGTCCGCACTCAAAAGGGATGACAATCACGACTTCATACTTAATCTCCCCCATATGCAGTGAGGGGATAACCATTTCCAAATTTAATCCATCATCGGAGAATTTCTTTTTACATTGTCCATAGATGATATTGGCAAGCTCACTGGCAAAATCTTTATTGTCGTTCGTTATTTCTGTTTGTTTTTCCATGACCATTTTTTCATAGAGATTCAAAAAAGTATCTGCAGGAAAAGCGATGTAATAACTCCCTTTAAAATAAGCAGAAGAAATAAGAATTTTTGAAGAAATGGCAATGTCTAATGGCCCGCTAAGACTGGCCATCAATTTGGGAGGAGAATTTTTCAAATCAGTGATCTGACCCATTTCCGCCAGAACCTTCTTAGTTGCCGTTATAAAGACGTTCACAAACTCTAAATCGATATTAAGTGGGTCTTTACTGGCCTTTTTACTGGCACTGAAATCCAGCTTCCCAAGGACAGCGATTTGAATTTTTTTAACCAGGTCACTAACTTCTAACGGTGAATGAAGAATCTTCATTTTTTCCAGAGGAAACTCGACCGTAATTTCTGCCAGCATTTCAAAATCATCTGACGATAAAAAGATGGTGGTTTCTTCCTGATCTTTTTCCTTGAGCATAGTGAAGAATCTCAAAATAAAAAACACATCCTTTTTTCCGATGTTGGTATTGAGATACAGGCATTTCATTTTATTTTGAGCTGTGAGTTCTGCCAGCTGATGACGGCCACTGAGTGTAAACACCACCAGTTTATTGGTCGCTTTGCCAATCTCATCTTTGATGAAGTCTCTGTCTTTAACAGAATGATCTATGATTAAAACGTTTCTGTTAAATTCCATAATAGAGCTATCGGTCAGCTCATTAATAAATTAAGTAAAGGAATACTTAAGTTTTTGCCTGTTTAGTTCCCAAACTACTTTATTTGAGACTGAAGGACTCTAATAGAAGAACTAAGACCCTGTAGCTGAGTTCTTATAGCTTCAATATCTTCGTTTTTAAGTGCCGTAAAATCGGCCTGTAATTTGTTTAATTCATCCATCTCCGGAGTCTTTGCAGGTGTGGCCTTCTCACCAAGTTTCTTTTCAATATTTTTGAGATCGGTGTCTTTTATCTGCGCAACGACTTTTTCCAGCGAGCTTAATTTGAGGGCACTAGCATCAACTTTGGACTCAATATTTTGAAGCGTCCCGGAAAGGTTAATAAGATACTGCTCAATAACTCCTATCCTTTCTAATTTATTGATTCCGGTGTTATCCGTACTTTTGTACAAGGGGATTTCTGCAACGCATAACGAGCTAAAACTAAGACAAAGTCCTAAAACAAATAATTTCATTGAGGAAATCTCCTAAACAACCACCATCATGACCTATAAAAAATACCATTATTTCAAAAAAAGCCCCATAAAATTAATTCCTGACTAACCAAATCTAATATTCTATGTTAGCTTCCCCTCATCATTTTTAATATAAACCGTTGATTTCGTTGTTAGGGAGATTTTATGAAAATCCTGAAGAGACCATTGTTAGGCCTATTACTTGTTGCTGTATCTGTATCAAGCTTTGCTGAAGATAAGCTTGGATCAAGAGACAACCCTATTAAAATTTTCTTCACTCCTTCTGTTGATGCAAACACAATTGCAACAAACTCAACAAGCTTCCTAAAGTTCATGGAAAAAGAAACTGGTTTCTATTTCAAATCAGGAATTCCTTCAAACTACGTAGCAGTAGTAGAAGCATTCGGATCAAACAGAGCTGACGTTGCGGTTATGAACTCATTTGGTTACTTAATGGCCAACGCAAAATTCGGAGCTGAAGCAAAACTTAAAGCTCTTCGCCACGGAAAAGACTACTACGCTGGAGCGATCTACGTTTCAGAAAAATCAGGGATCAAAACAATTAAAGATTTAGCAGGAAAGAAATTTGCTTTCACTGATTCATCTTCAACTTCTGGGTACCTTTATCCTCTAAAAATCTTTAAAGATGAAAAAGTAAAACTAGGTAACACTATGTTTGCTATTAAGCACGACAACGTTATCACGATGATCTACCAAGGTCAGGTTGATGGTGGAGCTGCTTTCTACTCTGACGGATTTGATGGAAAAATCAAAGACGCTAGAGAAAGAGTTATGACTCAATTCCCTGACGTTGAGAAAAAAGTAAAAGTTCTAAAAATCACTGACAAAATTCCTAACGATCCATTCGTATTCAGAAAAGGAATGGACCCGGCAGCCGTTGATAAAATCATCGTTGCTCTAAAAAAGTACCTTGCAACTGAAGAAGGTAAAACTGTATTCAAAAACATCTACGCTATCGATGGTGTTGTTCCAGCTACAAACAAAGACTATGACTCTCTTCGTGCAGTTATTAAAGCTGTAGGTGTTGATGTTGGAACTCTTGTAAAATAATTGATTAGTTACTTTTTTAAGGAATAGATTGTTATGTTAGAAATTAAAAATCTAGAAAAGGTTTATCCGAACGGACACCACGCTCTAAAGAACATTTCTTTTAGCGTCCCTCAAGGGGAATTTTTAGTCATCATCGGTTTATCAGGTTCTGGTAAGTCAACAATGCTTAGATGTGTAAACCGCCTTCACGATCCAACTTCTGGGGAAATCAACTTCCACGGAACGGACACGACGAAGTTAAAAGGGAAAGCTCTAAGAAAAATCAGATCTGAAATCGGAATGATTTTCCAACATTTCAATCTTATTCCTAGAAAAACTGTTATGGAAAATGTTCTGTCGGGAAATCTTTCTCGCACAGGAATCCTCGCTTCAATCTTCGGAATTCATTCTGCAGAAACAAGAGCGTTGGCACAAAAGTACATTGAGATCGTAGGTCTTAAAGGAAAAGAGCGCAACCGTGCAGACAACCTTTCAGGTGGTCAACAGCAACGTGTTTCGATCGCACGTGCCCTTATGCAAAACCCAAAAATCTTATTAGCTGATGAACCAGTTGCTTCACTTGACCCGGCAACGTCTCACTCAGTTATGCAGTACCTGAAAAAAGTTAACGAAGAGTTAGGTGTAACAGTTATCTGTAACCTTCACTTTCTTTCTCTGGTTCGCCAATACGCTCACCGTGTAGTTGCTCTTAAAGCTGGAAAACTTATCTATGATGGTAAGCCACTTGAGATCAACGAAGAATGGTTCAAGACTATTTACGGTGAAGATGCTGTAGAAGTAACCATTAACTAATTTTAAAATTAAATTTCGAGATATAAAAAAATGAAACAACTCACGATTAAACAACCAAATAAATATGTACAAGGCTTTAAGGCCTACGTACTTGATACGCTTTCATGGGCGTACATGGCACTTGTGTCATACAAAGTTATCTATGAAAAAATCATTATCGACGAAAGATACCCTGAGTTCACATGGAACCAGCCACTTCTTTGTCTTTATATCGGTCTAGCGATTGCTGCCGTTTTATTTTTCACAAAGTTCTCACTAGGTCGCGGAATGTTCGGACTTATTAAGTACGACGAAAACGAGAGCCCGGCGTCTCAACCATTCGCATGGCTTGGGTACCTGTTGATTGCACTAACTTTCATCACAGGTTTCTACGCTTCTCAAATCTCAATTAAAGAATTCTTCTCAGAAAGTGGACTTGAAGGAGCAAAGCGTATCTTTAAAGCGCTATTTACTCCTAACTGGGCCATCTTTGAAGAAGGTCTCTTTGCTGCGATTGAAACAATCTACATGGCCTTCATTGCCACTGCAGTTGCTATTCCTATCGCTTTCATCCTGGGATTCTTTGCTGCAAGAAACTTAATGAACGGAAGTAAATTTGCTTTCGCTCTTTATAACATTCTTCGCGCTTTCTTAAACATCTCTCGTTCAATTGAGCCGCTAGTTTGGGCGATTATCTTCTCAGTATGGGTTGGTATCGGGCCTTTCTCAGGTATGCTTGCTCTTTGTATCCACTCAATTGCTTCACTTACTAAACAGTACTCTGAGCAAATTGAATCAATCGACGATGGTCCAATTGAAGCGATCACGGCGACTGGAGCTCACCCGATTCAAATCGTATGGTTCGGTGTTGTCCCTCAAATCGTTCTTCCATACCTTTCATACACGATCTATCGTTGGGATATCAACGTACGTATGGCGACTGTCATCGGTCTTGTTGGTGGTGGTGGTATCGGTAACCTTCTAATGCAATACCAAGGTCAAGCACGTTGGAATGAAGTTGGAATGCTGGTTATCTTGATTGCTGCGATCGTTTGGACAATGGACTGGGCGTCTTCTAAGCTTCGTGAAGCACTAAAGTAAAACTCATCAAGGCTTCCTTCGGGAAGCCTTTTTTTATGCCAATTTTCTAAGTGAAAAAACAAACTGTGTATTAGGAGAATCGGTATTGTAGGTTAAAGATCCGCCGTGCTCTTCAATGATGTTTTTAGAAATACTAAGCCCTAGACCTGTTCCCTTATTGACCCCTTTCGTTGTAAAAAATGGGTGCATGATTTTTGCTTGTAAGTCTGGTGGGATTCCTTTTCCACTGTCCGTAATCGTGAAATAGACCTTATCAAGTTTATCGTAAACTTCTACCCTAATCCATTTCTCTGGCAGCCCTGTGACGGCATCTACAGCGTTACCAATGATATTGACGAGAACCTGAGATATTTGAACTTCTCTTCCGATAACCTGTAAGGTTGGGTCCGAAATAATGACATCGAATTTGATCTCATGGCTGCGGATTTTCATTTCCACCAGCATCTTCACATCTTCAATCATGTTTTGAACATTGAACGCGACAAACGGGTCTGCGTCTCCATCTCTGGATAAAGAGCGCAATCCTTTAATAATTTTTCCAATCCTTTTTACCATCATCTGCATCTTATCAACTGAATTAATGACTTCCGGTGGAAGAGATGACTCCAGCCTTTTTAATTTTGTGGCATGAAGATCAATAACTGTAAGTGGATTGTTAATTTCGTGGGCAACATCTGCTGCCATTTCGCCCACGGCCGCAAGTCTTGAAGTGTTGAGGTTTTTAATCATCTGCTCTTCGAGTTCCGCGGTGCGATTTTTAACCAGATTTTCCAGATCATTAGTATAGTACATGATATCGTTGTTTCTTTTTTCAATCATTGATCCGGCCTGATTAAGGGCCCGAGAAATCGAATCCAGCTCGCGAGGAAGGTTTTCCAGATCATTTTGAATATAGTTTTCTTCTTCAATCTGATGCACATGTTTTAAGATTTTTGTCAGTGGCTCAGTCAGCATTTTATTGATGTAGTAACTGGCAACTTTTGAGATCACCACCAGGATAACGGCCATGGCAATCATGATAATAATAAACTGGTCTCTAAAAGATTTGATATAACCATAATTGGTCATAGCAACGGAGATTGTCCCGATCTTTCTATCTTCTTTGTAAATATCGATGACTTTTGTTTTTGTGTAAGGCAGAACCGCCGTTTTAGAATAATCACTTTCACTATCTTGAGTTTTTTCAAAAAGAACTTCGTCATTAGTGGTTTCAACTTTTAGCGCACTCACATAAGTGTACTTCGTATCACCAAGAAGAGAATTTCCAATTTCATTAATTTGGTACTGATCGTAAGTCCAAATCGGGACAGCAAAAGCTTTTTGTATAAAGTTTGATTTTTCTTCTAACTCATTTTCTAAAAAATTATTACCAAATGAAACAATAGTTAGATAAACGATTCCCGTCACAACAATCAGTGTGGTGGCAATTAAAATTATTGCAGAGAGTGTGAGCCTTTTGGCGATACTAGGTTGACCTTTATTATTCATCGATGGCCATCCTATCACTAAACGCACTCTGAAAATAGTAATCAATGCTTCTAACCAAGAAAATCCTCTTTTTTGCACTTAGAAAGAAAAAGACCTGAAAAAACTGACTAAAAAAGTTGTCATACGGCGTCCGGTATTAAACAATTATCCTAATAATTTTTATTAATCGTCAAACCTTCGAGGGATCGTGAAAACAATTCTTTTTTTAGCTTTAGTGGCCTTAACGCCTCAAATGTCTTTTGCCAAAAATTTTGTGTACTGCTCAGAGGGCTCACCGTCGTCTTTTAATCCACAACTTGTGACAGACGGAACATCAATCACAGCTTCGTCAGCAAACATCTATAATCGTTTAGTAGAGTTTGAGGCCGGAAGCACAAAGATCGTTCCAGGTCTTGCGACATCTTGGGAAATCTCAAAAGACAAAAAAACTTACACTTTTACTCTAAGAAAAGGAGTTAAGTTTCATACGACAAAATACTTTACACCAACTCGTGATTTTAATGCTGACGATGTGATCTTTTCATTCGACAGACAAAGGCTTTCAACTCACCCTTACCACAACGTGAGCGGTGGAAAATATGAGTACTTCGATGGTATGGAAATGGGGGCCCTTATGAAAGAGATTAAGGCCCTAGACCCGTACAAGATTCAGATCACACTTGCTCAACCAGACGCTCCATTTCTGGCAAATATGGCCATGAGTTTCATGAGTATTCTTTCAAAAGAATACGCTGATAAATTAACTGCATCGAACAAGAAGGCCGATATGGATAACTTCCCTATCGGTACTGGTGCTTATCAATTTATTTCTTACCAAAAAGACAGTGTGATTCGTTATGAGGAACACAAAGGTTACTGGGGTAAAAAAGGGAATGTTGATAAATTAATTTTTGCCATCACTCCTGACGCTAACGTTAGAACTCAAAAGTTGAAAACAGGTGAATGCCAATTCGCCACTGATCCAAGCCCGGCAGATATTCCGGACATGCAAAAAAATCCTAAACTAGCAGTGCTTTCAAACGCTGGTCTGAATATTGGTTTCCTTGCAATGAATGTTACAAAAAAGCCTTTTGACAACATTCTTGTAAGACAGGCCATCAGCCACGCTCTTAACAAAAAAACATATATCGCAGCGATCTATATGAACAACGCGACACCAGCAAAAAACTTAATCCCACCAACTATATGGTCATATAACAATGCGGTGGTTGATTATGATTACAACATTGAAAAAGCTAAAGAACTTTTGAAAAAAGCTGGGATGCCTAATGGATTTGAAACAGAAATGTGGACTCTTCCAGTAGCTCGCCCGTACAACCCAAATGGGAAAAAAATGGGTGAATTAATGCAAGCTGATCTTGCAAAAATCGGAATCAAAGTAAAACTCCTGTCTTATGACTGGCCGACATACTTAGAAAAATCAAAATTAGGTCAACACTCATTGATCCAATTTGGATGGACTGGAGACAATGGAGATCCGGATAACTTCTTCAACGTTCTTCTAAGCTGTGCGAGTGTTAAAGCTGGAAGTAACTACGCTCGTTGGTGCAACGATAAGTTCAATAAACTTATTATGGATGCCAAAACAGCAACTGATATCAAAACGAGAACAAAACTTTATGAACAAGCTCAAGTCGTGGCCCACGGTGAAGCTCCAGTTGTAAATATTGCTCACTCAAAAACATTTAAGGCAATGGCAAAAAACATTAAAGGTTACAAGCTTGATCCTTTAGGACAAGACTACCTAACTAACATTGTTGTTGAATAATAAATGAAATATATCCTTAAAAAATTATTAGACATGATCCCGACAATGCTCGGGATCAGTTTAGTTTGTTTCTTTATGATCAGAATGATTCCGGGTGATCCCGTGTTGAATCTGATTGGTGAGCGCGGTGCCGATCCTGCCCGCTACCTTGAAATGAAGAAGTCTCTTGGCCTCGACCTTCCTATCACTGAACAATACTGGGTTTATCTTAAAAAAACTCTTCAAGGTGATTTAGGGAACTCAATCATTTCCAACAACACTGTTTGGAGTGAATTTATTGAACGTTTCCCGGCGACAGTTGAGCTTGGAATGGTGGGATTATTTTTTGCTATCATCATCGGTATTCCACTGGGGATTTTTGCGGCCATAAAAAGAAACAGCTTCTTTGATTATTTTTTAATGAGCTCATCTTTAATCGGCTACTCAATGCCTATTTTTTGGTGGGGTCTGATTTTGATTCTCGTGTTCTCAGTAAAACTAGGACTGACTCCGGTGTCAGGACGAATTGATTTTATCTACGACATCCCGACTTTTACCGGTCTCTACATCATCGATACACTAAGACCCGCAGTGGTCTCAGCAGAAGGGTTTGCACCCTTTTGGAGTTCCCTAAAACACCTTATTCTGCCTTCATTAGCATTAGGCACAATTCCTCTGGCGGTTATCGCTCGTATGACGAGATCGAGTATGCTGGAAGTTTTAAACGAAGACTACATGAGAACGGCCAGAGCAAAAGGTATGAGTAGAAAACGCGTAATCTTTATTCACGCTCTAAGAAATGCTCTCGTTCCGATTATCACGACGATCGCTTTATTATTTGGGTCCATCATCACTGGTGCCATTTTAACAGAAACCATTTTTAGCTGGCCTGGAATCGGAAAATGGATCGTGGCGAGTATCACGGCCCGCGACTACCCGGTTATCCAGGGTGGTGTCCTTATCATTTCTTTCATCATCGTTTTAACCAACGTACTGGTTGACGTCATTTATTATTTCCTCAACCCAAAGATGAGGAATTAATTATGAGAGTCTTTTTAAAAGAACTATTTTTTGAACTCAAAAAAAATAAAGGATCAATGATTGGGATCATCATCATTATCCTGGCCACAGTGATTGCACTTTTTGCTCCACTGATTGCGCCTCACGACCCTACTCATATTTACTCAGATTATCTTCGCCTGCCTCCAAGCTTTACAGCAGGTGGCAATCCACAATTCTTTTTTGGGACAGACGATTTAGGAAGAGACTTGTTGAGCAGGCTTATCTACGGCTCACAAATTTCTCTTGCTGTAGGTTTTGCCGTTGTTGTGATCTCATTAGTGATTGGAACTTTCATGGGTGTTATCGCTGGCTACTACGGTGGCTTCATCGACAAAACAATCATGAGAATCACCGACCTCATCATGTCATTGCCAAGTATTTTATTTGCCATCGTGATCGTGGCCGTTTTAGGGCCGGGAATCACCAACGCCATCGTGGCCGTGAGTATCGTGGCCATTCCGAATTTTGTTCGTATTATCCGCGCGCAAGTGATGGTGGAAAAAAGCCGTCAATACGTTTCTGCTGCAAAGCTTTTTGGTGCTGGAAATTTCAGAATTATGTTCATTGAAATTCTTCCCAACTGTATGGCCCCTTTAATTGTTCAGGCCTCATTAGGTTTCAGTGATGGGATCTTAAACTGTGCGGCCCTGGGATTTTTAGGTCTGGGTGCTCAAGCGCCGATGTCTGAATGGGGAACCATGCTTTCGGATGCCAGAAGTTATATCGAAAGCTCACCGTGGATGGTAACACTTCCCGGGCTTTGTATCTTAATTGTCGTTTTATCTTTTAACCTTTTAGGTGATGGTCTCAGAGACGCTCTTGATCCACGCCTGAAAAAGCAGAATTAAAATGTTATTAGAAGTTAAAAATTTAAATATTCATTTTAAATCAGATAAATCTGATACGCCTATTCACGCCGTTAGAGACCTTTCATTTTCCTTAAAACAAGGCGAGATGTTAGGAGTGGTTGGTGAATCAGGTTCTGGAAAAAGTATTACCAATCTTGCGCTGATGGGCCTACTTCCAGATAGTGCGATTGTTAAAGCAGAGACAGCAAAGTTTAATGGCGTTGATTTATTAAATCTAAAAGAGCGCCAGTGGCAAAATGTAAGAGGCCGCGAAGTCGCCATGATTTTTCAGGACCCGATGACGGCGTTGAATCCTTTTTTATCCATTCAATTCCAATTGATGGAGACAATTCAGACGCACTTAAAATTATCTAAAAAAGACGCTCTTGATAGATGTGTTGAACTTCTCACTTTAGTGGGAATCCCCTCTCCCAAAGACCGCTTAAAATCATATCCGTTTGAACTCTCAGGTGGAATGGCCCAAAGAGTGATGATCGCCATGGCGATTTCAACAAATCCTAAATTACTTATTGCAGATGAGCCGACAACGGCCCTGGATGTAACGATTCAAAAACAAATTCTTGATCTGATTAAAATGCTTCAAGAAAAAAATAATATGTCGGTGATTTTGGTCACTCACGATCTTGGGGTTGTTAGCCAGTACAGCGAAAACTTACAAGTTATGTACGCTGGTGAAGTTGTTGAGTCGGGATCGACCTATGATCTTATCACTCACCCACGTCACCCCTACACTCATGCTCTGCTTGCCAGCCGCCCGGGTGCTTTAGTGGATAATATCAGACGAGCGCCAAAAACAGCATTGCCTTCAATATCGGGAATCGTTCCGGCCTTCAATCAAAGACCGATTGGCTGTCAGTTTAATCCGCGTTGTGAATTTGTCACCAATGCCTGTAAGCAAGCTCCCATTGCTCTGGAAGTAGTTGAGCCACGCCACAGAGAGTACCGCTGTATTCACCCGATTTCGGAGGCCATCAGATGAGCGATGCTATTTTGAAAGCTCAAAATTTAAATAAAACTTTTGAAATAAAAAAAGCTTTTAGGAAGCCGCTTTATTTAAAAGCACTATCAGATATTAACTTTGAACTAGGTCCGGAAGAAACTTTGGGGATCGTTGGTGAGTCAGGTTGTGGAAAAAGTACGCTGGCAAAAGTTTTAACAAAACTTGAAGCTCCCACAGATGGAAACATTGAGCTTTTAAATAAAAACTACAAAGACTTTGATTCAAACGAATTCCACTCATTGATTCAAATGGTGTTCCAGGATCCTTATCAGTCACTCAACCCTAGAAAAAAAGCTTTTGATATTATCGCTGATCCACTTCGCATTAACACTGATAAGTCTGAAGCAGAAATAAAAGAGCTTGTTTACGCCATGATGGAAAAAGTGGGCCTTCGTGCTGAATTTGGCAGTCGCTACCCTCACCATTTCAGTGGTGGTCAACGCCAGCGTTTAGGAATTGCACGTGCTTTAATGCTTCGTCCACGTGTGCTTATTTTAGATGAACCCGTCTCAGCACTCGACGTTTCAATCCAGGCACAGGTTTTAAACTTACTACTAGAACTACAAAAAGAATTTTCACTTTCTTATTTATTTATTTCACATGACCTTTCGGTTATTCAGCACATCTCTGACCGTATCATGGTTATGTATTTGGGAAGAATTGTTGAGTATGGAAGCCGTGATGAAATTTTCAATAATCCAAAACATCCGTATACGAAAATTTTATTAGAGAGTGCTCCGAAGATTGTCGTGCCGGAAACGAGAGAGGCCCTTCCCGAATCAGCAAATGGAGAAATCCCTTCTGCACTTTACTTACCAAAAGGGTGTGCCTTTGCTCCACGATGCCCTGACCGCACTGACATTTGTATGGACTCAATTCCTGAATTAGAAACTAAGTCCAAACGAATGGTTGCTTGTTTTAATGCAAAATAAACTAGTAGCGTGAGTAATAATCATTCCAGTAAACATCAGCATCAGCTTTTGCCTGAGACTTGCAACTTGCTGCAACTGATTTTGTGATGATAGTAAATTTTCTTTCACAAATTTTCTTTAAACGGTCAACCAATGTATCTAGCGTATACATCGGAATGATCGATTCAGCTTTGTAGCCCTTAGTGATATTATCAGCTAATTTTTTACTCATAAAAGTTAATTCTGGGTTTCCAATCAATTCAACTTCAGAAAAGAAGTAAGTTACATCAGCAAGCTTTACCACTGGAAGTTTTGGATCAAATTCTGTTGCCTCTGTACTAACATCGCGGATAAAAATAAGTGAGTTCGAAAGATTCATATTAGCACGAAGATCAAAATAAACTTGAGCATCATGTTGAGAATTATCCCCAAAAAAAACAATTTTTAAGGCCGGGTCTTTTTTCAATTCACTTTCAATAATGGTTTTAATTGTACGGTATTTATAAGCGTATGTTTCTCCGCCATTTTCACTTGTCTTTAGAAAAGTTGGGCCAATAGGAAAATTATTCTTTACCAGCCACTCAGGCGCATCGAAAGTGTATGAAGGCGCGGCCGAAACATAGTAAAAACCAACCTCTTCTCCCAAAGCTATTTCATTGGCCTTTATTTCATTAAATAAATCACGTGCATACTCATAAGGCTTCTTTCTTAAAAAGTGCCATACGCCTCCAATACCGCCCATAGTATTGGCCTTTTTAATAGTGTCATCGATATCTGTCACAATAATAGTTTTTGAGAACCCGATTGCCGAATATGAGAATAAGCTTAGAAGCAAGACTAGTTTAAAACTTTTCACTATGATGAACTCCTGAATGTTTACACCTTTACCTACTTTATATTAAAGTCAGCAGATATAATAAAGCAACCTTAACACTAGGTGTCCAATGGGACTGATGTACATATTTCCTGTCACTGATGATGCAAGCGAAGGCGATCGCGTAGAAGTTCGCGACTCAAAACTTGTTCTAAAAACTTATGGTCTTCCCATGATTTTTTGGGGGTATTTAGCTGCGGCCATGTCAGTTCTTTTCCTTATGTGGATGGCCAGCAGGGCCGTCATTGCAAAACTTTTAAGTTATAACGAAGATCCAACTTTACTCTTCTTAGGGCACCTCGTTCAATGGACGCTGATTCTTACACCAATCATTACATTGGCCTTCTTTTTCTATGAAAAAATCATAGTAAAAAAAGGAACACAATTATCTATCACTCATAAAATTTTCTTCATCCCCGTGCTTAAAAAAACTTATGAACTAAGCTCAAGTGACTCACTTTCAGTGAATCATTTCCTGGCCTCACCAAACATGGCCAAACTAAGAGCAAGTCAGGGCCTAAGTGATGAGAGTATGAAACATTTCGAAAATAAAGGATACTTCGAGCTTTGTATCAAGACGGCCAAAAAACCTTCTATTACTATAGATCGCCATTCGAGAAAGGCCGATCTTTTAAAGATGAAAGAATTATTGTCTCGTTACTAGTTTGTTAAGAATTTTTCCAGCTCGTTTATAACAACTCCGCGGTTCACATCACGGTCCATCAGCACTTCATGTTTTGCTGTCGGCAGAAATGTACGCGAGCAATCACTTGCTTCTTCACAAAGACGGATCATCTCACTTGGTTCTGAGTAAGACTCAAGGCCAGCGTGAAACACTCTCAGTGGAATTTTTATTTTTTTATAATTTAGCCTGATACTGAAAGTTGAGTGCATAACTTCATTGAGCCACTGATTTGTTACTCCACCTAATTTAGCTTGCGGGTATTCATCAAAAATATCCATCGCCATATCATATCTCACTGGCGACGTGGTGAATGTGTTGGTTTCAAAATTTCTCGTGGGATCAAAAGGTTTTTGACCGACACCGTAGTCCTTACCTTTTCCGGCGATCATGCTGGCAAGAACAATTGCGCGGGCCAGTTCATACTTATAAGGTGCCGTTTGAATTTTTAGCATCGGAGAGCTTAAGGCCGCACGTTTAAAATAGTCGGGATAAGTTTGTAAAAACTTCGTCGCAATCCCGGCACCTAATGAGTGAGCAATCAAACTCACTTCACTGCAGTTTGCATCTTTGACAACTGTATCCATGAATTTTTTTAGATCCAAAACGTAATTGTTAAATGAATCCACATGCCCTTTCTGTGTATCAGCAACCATTCTTCCTGATGAACCTTGTCCACGATGATCCATTAGAAAATACTTAAACTCTCCGGCAAGAGCACCGTTATCCAGGTCGTAGACGACTTCAGCATACTTCTCCAAAGCTTCACTTCTACCAGGTAAAATAACCAGGCATCGATCCGTCTCGGCGTTCGTCGTGTAAGTGGCATAATGAATGGAAATATTTTTTTGACCGGTAAATGTGGCGTTCTGAAAGGCCAGTATCGTGGGTACAATCTTCTCTTGATACTCTTGTTTATAATGGTCTTCGCTGATAGCGAATACATTAAAAGAAACACAAAAAACGACTATCGCCATTACTGTTTTCATCACAACCACATCCTTGTAGGCCTGAATTAAAAATCAGAGTAAGGTTTATTTTCTAAATTTCTTAAATTCCTTATCTGATGCCGGGATCTCTTTACTCTTTTGAGCAAATTCTTTATCCGCTCTCTTATCCTTCTTTTCTTGCGCTTCTTTGGCAAGACGCTCATCTCTCATTTTTTGTTTTTCTGGAGATAAAGGACGTGTATAAGTGTCGTTTTCGTAGTCAACCTTATCAGTGTTGAAATACTTCGGACGCTTCCCGCCACCTAATCTCTTAGGCATAGCACTTGGGTCGACTTCACCTTTTTCTTTCGTCCAGTGACCTTTCCACTCTTCATTTTTTTGTCTTTGCTCAGCTTCGAATTTTTCATGCTCAGCAAATCTTTCTTCTCTGATTTTTTGAATGTCAGATTCTTTTCTTACCGAAGTTTTGACCTTTTTTTTTGAAAAATTAGAGGTTTTATTCTTTAACTTCTCTTCATCAGTCGCTTTATCGTGTTTTGTAATATCGATAGTCACATCACCAGTTACACATGTCTGACAAGCAAGGCGCTCTTTTGTAATGTGAAAAACATTTCCAAGAAGTTTTAACTCTTCAAAGGGAGGAGGTGTAAGGTTGTCTTCACCTGAAACGATTTTGATAATACAGTCTGTGCAAGTCGCGTGTCCGCCACAGCTCGATTTAATATATGTGTCCGTTGCACGAAGAGCTTCAAGAAGGTTTTTTCCTTCTTCGATCTCGACAACACGGCCTTCTGGCTTCAGGGTAACTTTATGAGTTTTAGACATATTTTCCTTATAAATTCTTTTTAATCTGACCTTCGATCTTTTCTAAAATTTTGCTTTTTAACGGCTTTAAAAGAAAAGATAAATCCAAGTCCACTTCACAATGTTTTTCTAAAAAACAAAGGTCTAACTTGAACCCACTGCCTTTTGCAGTGACTTGTTTTTTTGCATCATCATAGTTGATGTCTGCTTTTACCTGAAATTTTGCAATATAGTCTGGTGTGATCAGCTCTTTTACTTTCGCATAGGCCTGATCAGCATCAGTAATCTGTTTGTAATCAATTTTTACGCTCATCCTTGAATCCTTTGTTAAATTTTATTAACTACTGCTTTCCAGTTGAACCAAAACCGCCCGCTCCTCGTGCTGTTTCTGAGAGTTCATCCGTGCTCACAACATAGTGAGCTTGAGTCACAGGGGCCAAAACTAATTGCGCCACTCTGTCACCGTGATTAATCACTTCATCATTTTTCCCAAGATTCCCTAAAATGATTTTCACTTCACCACGGTAATCTGAATCGATTGTTCCCGGTGAATTTAAAACCATCAGGCCTGTCTTAAATGACAATCCTGAACGTGGACGAACCTGCACTTCGTAGCCCATAGGAATTTCCATTGAAAGTCCTGTAGGTACTAAGACACGCTCTCCTGACTTAATCAGAAGCTGCTCGCCAGTTCCAAGGCTCGCGCGAACATCAGCTCCCGCGGCCCCGGCAGTTTCATAACTTGGAAGTGGAAAGCTCTCATCATAATGAGAGAGCTTTTTAACTTTTACTGTAACTGGTTTTAACACGATCTTATTTTCCTTCTTTTTTCTTTAGTGACTCAACAGCTTTGGCCGACAATTTGATTCTTCCCATTTTGTCGATTTCCATAACTTTAACTTTAATTGTGTCACCTTCGCTAATGAAGTCAGCTGGGTTTTGAACGCGTTCATCAGACATTTCTGATACGTGAACTAGTCCAGATACACCATTTCCGATTTCAACGAATGCACCGTATTCTTTAATCGAGTCAACGCGAGCGTCGTACACTGATCCAATTTCTGGTCCATTGATTTGCATGTTGATTGTAGAGATTGCAGTTTTAAGAACTTCAGTGTCAGATCCAAGAACCTTAACCATCCCTTCTTCAGTGATTTCAATTGTAACATTGAATCCTTCTTGAAGTTTCTTGATGTTCTTTCCACCAGGACCAATTAGAGCTCCGATTTTATCTGTCGGGATCATAACAGTCATGATTGTTGGAACACCTGGCTTGAATCCGTCTCTTGGAGTTGAAATAGTTTTCGCCATTTCTCCAAGGATGTGCATTCTTCCCTTGTACGCTTGAGCGATTGCTTCAGCGATGATTTCTCTTGTTAGACCTGTGATCTTGATATCCATTTGAATGGCCGTTACACCGTCTTTTGTTCCTGCGACTTTAAAGTCTAGGTCACCTAAATGATCTTCATCACCAAGGATGTCTGTTAGAACTTTGTATTTTGCTCCGTCAGTGATTAATCCCATTGCGATACCCGCAACTGGACCTACTAGAGGAACACCGGCGTCCATAAGGGCCATTGATCCTGAACAAACAGAACCCATTGAAGATGATCCGTTTGATTCTAGAACTTCACACACAACTCTTGTTGTGTACGAGAATGTTTCTTGAGAAGGCATTGCTGCTTTAAGAGCGCGCTCAGCAAGGTTACCGTGACCTAGTTCACGACGACCAGCTCCTCTTGAACCTTTAGCTTCCCCAACTGAGAATCCAGGGAAGTTATAGTGTAAGTAGAATTTATCGTAGTTAAGTCCAGAAATACGGTCGTGCATTTGATCACCAATCGATCCACCAACAGTTACAGTTGCCATAACCTGAGTTTCACCACGTGTGAATAGAGATGAGCCGTGTGGAGCATTTAAAACAGAAACTTCAGTTTCGATTTTTCTTACTTCATCAAGACCGCGACCTGCGATACGTTTTCCTTCGTTAAGGATGTCCGCTCTCATCATGTCGTATAGTAATCCATCTACTGCTTTATAAGCTTCTTTAGATGCGCCTTTATCGTCTTTTAATCCGAATGCAGCTGGGTCAGCTTTGATAGCTTCAGCTACAGCTTTGTTAAGAGCTCTTACAGCTTCTTGACGTTGCATTTTATCGTTGATTCCAAGAGCTGCTCTTGCAGTTGTTGTGAAGTCAGCTTTTACTTTGCTAGCAAGTGTTGTGTTGGCTTCAGCTGAAACGTATTTACGTTTTGGCTTACCGATTTCTTTTTGCATTTTATCAACAAGGTCACAGAATGACTTGATGTTGTCGTGAGCGAAGTTGATCGCTTCAAGGATGTCTTTTTCCGGAACGATCTTAGCTTCACCTTCAACCATAAGGATCGCATCTTTTGATCCCGATACAGCGATTTCTAAATCTGATTTTGCCCATTCAGAGTGATTTGGGTTTAATACAAATTTACCATCGATACGAGCAACTTTTGCGTTTCCGATAGCTGCAGCAAATGGAATGTCTGAGATTGCTAGAGCAGCAGAAGCTCCAAGACCAGCAAGAACTTCAGCGTCTCCCGCTTCGTTGTATGAAAGAACTGAACATGTCACAACTGTGTCGAACATGTAGTCTGATGGGAACATAGGTCTTAGTGGTCTATCGATTAGACGACAAGCTAGAATTTCCGCTGTTGATGGGCGGTTTTCACGCTTAATGAATCCACCTAAGAATTTTCCAGCAGCGTAGAATTTTTCTTGGTATTCAACTAGAAGCGGAAAGAAATCCTGTCCGTCTTTTAGTTCTCTTGCAGAGTTAACAGCAACTAGAACCTGAGTTCCGTTACAGCTAACAAGAACAGCTCCGTCAGATTGTTTTGCCAGTCTTCCAGTTTCAATCGTGACTTCTTTGCCAGCGTAATTGATCTTGTACTCTTTTTTGTTTTCGTTCATTCGTATCTCCATTGTTAACACCATCATTGGTGCTGTTTATGGAAAAGAACTTTTTTGTTTTCTGGGGAGAATTTAGAAAGATATTTCAAGGCAGTGGTGCAATGGACACTAACTTCAAATATCCTTCAAATTCCTACACCCACAAAATTCGAAGTCTTTTCATTTATAATAGTTTAGCTCTTTAAAACAAAAAGGGAACCTCTGAGGTTCCCTTTTTGGTAAGTTTTTTACTTTCTTAGACCAAGTTTCTTAATTAGTGCTTGGTATTTTTCAGCGTCTGTTCTAGCGATGTAAGCTAGAAGTCTTTTTCTTTGACCGATCATCTTAAGAAGACCACGGTTTGCTGAGTAGTCATGCTTGTTTCCTGCAAAGTGAGGAGCAAGGTTTGTAATTCTTGTTGTAAGTAGAGCAACCTGAACTGCTGTACATCCTGAGTCTTTTTCGCTTGATCCGAATTCTTTTCCGTATTCAGCTACGATTTTTTTTGATTCTGCTAAAGTAATCATAAATTCTCCCTTGCCTAGATTCGAGTTATTGGGACTTCCCAAAAACCAAAATAAAGGTGTTTTTTAATAGTTCCCACGTTTTAGCGGATAAACTCCGACATGTAAACCTTTAAGTTACCAATCAGACGTTCTTCGATCTGACGGATTCTTTCACGCGATACGCCATATTGATCGGCAATCGACTGTAATGAGGCAGGAACCTCCGAAAGAAGTCGCATCTCGAAAATCTCACGATCTCGGTCTTTTAGGCCACCTAAAAAGTTCTGTAACTGCTCTTTTAAAATCTCGACACCTTGAAGGTCGCCGAGTTTTTCGTCCATCGATAATTCTTCTTTATCTGTCAGGATGTCGGCCAGGCTCGGCCCATTTTCATCTAATTTAGCTTCGAGCGACAATTCGCCGCCCCCTTGAGAAAGGCGCTTATCCATCACGGCCACGGATTTTTCCGACACGCCCAGGCTCTCAGAAATCATTTTATTGTCCGGGTTAAAACCCAAACCAATCAGGCGCTCTTTTTCTTTCATGAGATTGAAGAAGAGTTTTTTCTGCTCATTAGTCGTCCCGATTTTTACCAGGCGGAAGTTATCGAGAATGAATTTTAAAATGTAGGATCTAATCCACCAGCTGGCATAATAAGAAAGCTTAGCTCCCTTGGTTCCATCGTATTTTGAAACGGCCTTCATCAGACCAATATTCCCTTCTTGAATAAGATCCATGACATTTTGCCAGGCAGATCTGTACTCGATAGCAATTTTGACAACCAGTCTCAGGTTAGCGAGCACTAGCTTTTTAGCGACATCAATATCACCTGTCTCTTGCAATTCTTTTAGAAGAGCTTCTTCTTCTTCCGGAGTCAGGAGTTTGTAGCGGCTGATCTCACGCACATACTGAGTCAGTGGATCTGTTGTCGTAGGAAGATTGTCAGCGCTATTGTGACTTAAAATACTCTGCACGACCTGCAATTCGTTTTGCATAGGAACTTTAGCATTGTCGTCGCTCACCACTACTGGAAGTGATTCCTTATGAGTTTCGGATGATTTTTTTGAAGGTAATTTTTTGGCCATGAAGGATTTTAAACCAATCCGGGATACTTGTCATTAACCTTGCTTTTTCGGGTTACTTTTTGGGAATTAATGCACTATTTTCCCGAGCTTTTTTAACGTTTAACTGGTGGTTTATGTATTTCAGCGCAAAGAGTCCATAGTTGATTTCAACTTCAATAGGACGCAATCCGGGACTACTTAGGTCCAGGAACTTCTCTGGAGCTTCGATAATCTGAGAAGTGATTTCATTGGCAATGAGCTCTTCTAAATCACCACGCCATGGTGGGATGATGAATTTGTCACGGGCACTCGTTATGTCTTTCGTCATCTGCATTTTAAAGCGCTTTTTTAAGCGAAGCTTTTCATCGGCATCTTTAAAAGTTAAATTTCTCATTGAGTTTCTGTAAAAATTTAAAAAACTATTTTGAACAAAAATATTGAACTTTACTTTTACTTTTCCCGCACGCTGGTTGATACGGTCAAACTCTCCCAAGTTTACGTCGAAAGCAATTTTTAATTTTCCATCTCTGAAATTGTAATACTGATCAGTATCAACTTGCTCCAGTGTTAATGGTTCTTCAAAAAATAAATCGCGAGTGAAATTATCACTCATGCTCTTGGCCCATTTCGTCCATGTGTAATCGATGCTCGATCTGAATAAATCCGTGCCGTCTTTAAATGTTTCTGCGCGAACAAAAAAATCTGGAACGCCGGTGATTAAGGCAATAAACTGACTGTTGATGAGATTTTCTTCATCAAAGGTCATGCTGTTCATCATCTTTGCTAAACGAGGGTCGCTCTCTCTTGGTTTGTAATCGCTATTTCTGAAATCTTCACAATAAAGGCGTTTGATGTCGTCATTGACGTTCGTCCCACCTACTGAATAATAAAATTTACTTAAAAAACTCTCACGTGAGATTTTTCTACAGATTAAATTGTCACACCAGACCTGGGCCGTTTGTTTGTCTTCTTTTAAAAAAACGGTGTTATCAACTTCTTTCCACCCAATAGTCAGGTTGCTCATCTGACGGCCAAAAAAGGCCATCAAAGAACTGTTCTTTAACACTGGAACCATCAGTCCTGGATTAGATGGATTACCACTCCATGAACATAACGATTGAAAAAGTTTTACCGTGTAAAGCAATTCATGCTCTAGCGCTTTTCTCGCCGGAAGATAACTTTCAATATTGTCAGGGAAATACGGATTGCCTGCAGTCGTTGGGATTTTGAAATTATTTTCTTTATCAAATTTTAGATAAAAATTATTCAAGAGCTCGCGCTTACTGATAACAGATAAATTAGTTGAACAGTAATTCCCTACCAATCCATCCACCATGTTGACGTACTCGTCACGCGTGTAATCCAAGGCCTTCGCGTACTGAGGAAGTGCTCTGGTGATCAAGTCCAGTCCGATGTACTGAATCAAGGCCATTGTCGATCTTTTAACCTGAACTTTTTCCCACTCTGATGCGTACTGAACTAAATGATTTTCACGACAGTAATTGGCCGTGTTTTTACCTTCTTCATAAAAACCGCGGTAGACGGCCAGCTCATTTTTAAACTCGCGCGAAGAGTTCTTAATGCTTAAATCGCGGGAGTAAACATAGTTGAGCGGATCAGTTTTGTTTTCAGAATACTCTTCACTAAAATTCCCTAAAACCAGACTTTCCACTGGGGCAAGTGCATACGCCTTCTGCCAAAAAGCAGATGAAGACATCACGATTAAAAAGAGAATTTGGTAAGCTTTCATATTTGTTTAAGTTATCGGGACAAAGACCCGAAATATTAAGTATGAAAGTTATATGTGTTCTTTTATTCCTGAGCATTTCTGTTGGATCTGCCTTTGCTCAATCCAATGAAGATGAATTAAAAGAGATTATTCTCGAGAGCGAAGACACGTCTCTTGATGCCTCATACCTGACTTCACTAACCAAAGAAAACAATCAGCGCAACGTGGACCTCTTCAATCTGCAGAAAGCAAAATTCAAGCTTATCAGCGGTGATCTCAAACAGGCCGAGTTCTTTTTAAATAGAATCAGCGATAAAGAAAGTGTCGTCATGGGGATTAAAAAAAGATACCTGGCGATTATTCATTTCATTAACGGTCGATTTGATAAATCGATTGCGGCCCTTAATGACAAAAAAATTAACAACAGTAACTACTACATTCAAAACTGTCTTTTAAGACTGATTAATTTCATGGCGGTCAATGACCTGGCCGCGATTAAACGTGAAAAGAGTTCTTGTCAGTTTTACACTGCCAAGTACTCAAAGAATGACCAGTTCTGGCTGGAGGCCATGGTCACCCTAAAATCGGCAGACCCACAGGCCTTAAAAAAAATGATGATGGCCGATGTGCAAGCGACACTAAACGATGATGAGATGTCGAGACTGTGGTTAAAAACCGGTCTTTATTTAAATAAAGAAAAAGACTTATTGAATTTGATTTCTATTCTCCCCGAGTCTTCTTACCAGTCAAAAAGACTGCGTGAAATCGTGGCCTTCATGTACCTGCGCTCTGGTGAAAGTAAAAAGGCCCTGGCCTTTATTGACGATATTGATTCGGCCAATGCTGAAAACATTAAAGGGAATATCAACCTGGCCAATAAAGAGTACGAGCTGGCCTTCGGTCACTTCAGACTTGCTCTACAAAAAAAGCAAGACTCTACCAACTCTCTGGAGAGAGCTATCCCGCTCGCATGGATGCTCAATCAGTGGAATGATGGGCTGATGATGCTTGCCAATATCTCTAATCGAAACCTCGACCCAAGAAATTCTGCAGCGATAAAAATTGCTTTTTTAATCCGTGAAAAAAGATTCCTGGATGCCCAAAGAGAATTAACACTTCTAAAAATTGCTTTCCAAGGTGAGCCTCCTTATGAAGTCAATATTATGGACACCTATGTAAACCTGATGTTGGGTGAAAACGATAAGGCCTATGATAAGAGACGTGTTGAAGAGTCTGCAGAAAAATCATGCAAGGCCTTTGACGGTATCAGTTGCTGGATTTCACTACAGTATATTCAGTGGGATAATTTAGGGAAAACGATTAAACGCGAGGATGCTGTTTACAGCGATAAAACGCTTACGATTGAATCATTGAAAGAAAAAAGAGTGCTTGAACCACTGATTGAAACTAAAAGCATAGATCAATCAGATATAGAAGAGCTTGATGGCGAGACCATTAAGGTCACGCCACAATAAGCTCAGCAATTATTTAACTTGTTTGAATTCTTTTCCGTCAAAACTTAACGTGATATTTTGTTCTTCCTGACGGCTGGTGATATTCACTGGTCTCTTCCAAAGTGCAAAAAGATTTCTCAGCGTATCTGAAGCATAACCAAAATCCAGGTCAACGCCCTGGTGAACGTGGCGCAGAAGTAGCTCTCCACGGTTCTGGAAGTTCCCACTTTCCACTTCAATCACAGGCGATCCAAAGTTTGAAAGTTGAGTCAGAAGTTTATTTTTGATATCCAGAAAGTCTCTGGTTTCAATTTCATTTCTTCCCGTGCGCGGATTGAATTTGTATGTGAACAACTGCTGGCGCATACAGAATTCTTCAGTGAAAAATTCATCAATAAAACTTACGTCATTATGAGTTTTTCTCACTTCGAAAATTTTCTGACGTCCAAGCCCCAGGTTTTTATTCCATGCGTGCTTAACGGCCATATCTTCACATTCGTTATACTCTTTTCCAAAACGACCTGTATTCCAGCGGTATTCGATATCTCTATAAAGCTCAATTCCTATTTTATAAGGATTGATGTTTTGCTTACTCATGGCCATAACACCAGCGTGGTGATCGGCGTAATCGATGATCTCACTTGCCTTAAGCGCTCTGGTTGTCATGATGTGAGAGTGCCAGTAACTTGCCCACCCTTCGTTCATAATTTTTGTTAAACGCTGAGGTAAGTAGTAATAAGCTTCATCGCGAAGGATGCCTAAAATATCCGCTTCCCATTCTTCTAATGGAGCATTTTCTAAAAGGTAGTACATAACGTCGCGGGGTGAGCTCACTTTTTTATCGCGAAGATTGGCCGCTTCTTCTGGTGCAGGAACAGGGCCTGGTTGGTTCCTGTCTTTAGCGCGCATAAAAGACTTAAGTGCATTTGATCTGTCATCAGTCTGGCTGGCGATTTCTTCACTCGCCACTTTCATGCGCTCATCTGATTGTCTTCTTGATTCAGTCGTCTCAAAAAGAGTCCCGACATCAATTAAGTTTTCAATTGAGTTTACGCGGTCGATGAATTCCTCGACTCTATTTTGCCCGTAACGTTCCATATAACGACGGATTTTAGTTCCGTGGTTGGCCATTACAGCAAGCATGTTTCTGTCTGTGTTAGCAAACCAGGCATTGTTTTTGAAGAAATCCGCGTGACCATAAACGTGGGCCATAACGATTTTTTGGTCAACAATATGGTTAGCATTTAGAAGGTAAGCGTAACAAGGATTTGTGTTGATAACCATCTCATAGATCTTTTGAAGACCGTAGGCATAACCTTTAGAAAGTTGATCGTAGTCCATCCCAAAACGCCAGTGTGGGTATCTTGAAGGAAATCCACCTTGAGCAGCAAGGATGTTAATTGTATCGTAGTCGCAAACTTCGAAGCGCACTTCGTAAAAATCAAGACCGAACTCTAGAGCATAACCGTAGATTTCATCTCTTATACGCAGTAACTCGCCTTCCAATGGTTTCGTTCTAGACATAGCTTATTTTCCTTTTCCTAGAAAATCTTTAATCGAATCAAGAATAGCTTCCTTATTTTTGATCTTCGATAAAATAACTTTTTCATCGTCCTCGCCATATCTTCCGGCAAGGTCTTTATAAAATTGTCCTGAACCATATCTACTTTCTACTTGTCCGTAACAAAAGACGTTTGAAGCAGGAAGAAGGTGGGTATCAAGGATTTCCAGACATAGTTTTGTATCGTCAGCTGACCAGTTATCACCGTCTGAAAAATGGAACGGGTAAATGTTCCACTCGCTCGGGTCATAGTCGGCATCGATGATTTCTTTACACAGTTTTAGTGCACTTGAAATAAGTGTTCCACCGCTCTCGCGCGTCTTGAAAAAAGTTTCTTGATCCACTTCTTTTGCCGTTGCATCGTGAATGATGTATCTCACTTCAATGTCTTTATACTGGGACTTTAACCACAGGTTGATCCAGAAGGATTCTGTACGAACGATTTCTTTTTGTTCGTCACCCATAGATCCGGAAACGTCCATCATATAGATAACCACCGCTGAATTTTCGAATTCAACTTTTGCGTCACTAGCACGGTATCTAAAATCGCGTTTAATAGGAACAACACGTGGATCATTGAAGTCGTATGTACCAGATGACATCTGGCGCTTCATGGCCTCTCTGTATGTGCGTTTAAAATGTTTTAATGAATTCGGCCCTGTCATCCCGATTGATGTGTACTTATTTGTCACAGAAGGCATCGCCTTCTTTCCTTTCGGTTCAATCTTTGGAAGTGCTAGCTCTTCACCTAGAATAGAGGCAAGTTCATCAAGAGATAGATCGACTTCAAGCTCTTTATTACCGGCCTGATTCCCGACTTCTTTTCCATCTCCTGGTCCTTCACCTTCTTGTCCATCAACTGGATCTCCGGCTTCACCGTCACCTTGTCCCATTCCACCTTGGTTTCGATCACCGAATTTAAATCTCGGCGTATCGATTGAAGGCATCGGTATTTTAAAGGTACCGTCCCCTTTCGGGGCCGGCATTTCACCTTTTGAAACGTATTTTCTTAAATTGTCGCGGATTCTTCCTTTAACAATTTTTCTAAAACGAGCATGGTCTCTTTTTATTGGATGATCCATCTATTATCCCTTAAAAAATTTAAACCTATGACTTAGCTGAGTCACCTTTAGCAAAAATCGAAGCCACGAAATTAAGTGCATCTGTCGCACAAATTTCACAGTATCCGTGATTCTTAATAAGGCGTGACTTAACAACGTCGATCTTCTCTTGTGTTTCCTTATCAACAACTTTCGAAATGATTGTTGTTAACTTAATTGAGTCTTTTTGATCTTCAAAAAGCTTCAACTCAAGGGCACGGTGAAGACGCTCATTCATTTTGTAATCGAAAACTTTCCCTTCGATAGCAAGAGCTCCGATGTAGTTCATGATTTCTCTTCTGAAATCATCTTTACGCGACTCAGGGATATCGATTTTTTCTTCGATTGATCTCATGAATCTCTCATCAGCGTCTTCTAACTTATTAGAGTACTTGTTTCTGATCTTTTCTTTTTGTGTGTAAGCTTTAACGTTGTCGATGTAGTTAGCACATAACGTTTGGATCGCTGACTCATCAACTGAGATTGCTTTTTGCACGTCGTTTTTAACTGTATCTTCATACTCCTGACGAGCGATCGCCAGCATCTCTTTATAGTGATCTAATTGCTCGTGAGAGTTGATTAGACCGTGGTGCTTAAGTCCTGATTCAAGTTCATTGAAAACCATGAATGGGTTAAGGCATCCAACGTGACCATTTTTTACCAGAGAGTTTGATAATTTATCCTGGATATAACGAGGAGAAATACCTTCTAAACCTTCTCTGATGGCCTCTTTTCTTAATTCTTTAACGTTGTCTTCGTTGTAACCAGGAAGAGTTTTACCGTTATAAAGTTTTAATTTTTGAAGCTTCGTTAAATCTGATTTTTTTGGTTCTTCTAAACGTGTAAGAATCGACCATGTCGCTGCCATCTCAATTGTATGAGGGGCAATGTGCACGTGAGGGATCTTTTCAGCGTTGAAGTCTTTTTGATAGATTTTAACTTCCTGATCAAGACGAGTAATGTACGGAACGTCGATCTTTACAGTTCTATCTCTTAGAGCTTCCATGAACTCATTTGATTGAAGTTTTCTAAATTCCGGCTCGTTCGTATGGCCTAAAATAACTTCATCAATATCAGTTTGAGAGAATTTCTTTGGCTTAATTGACTGCTCTTGAGACGCTCCTAAAAGGTCGTATAAGAAAGCAACATCAAGCTTTAGCATCTCGATGAACTCAACAATACCGCGGTTAGCGATGTTAAACTCTCCGTCGAAGTTGAAGGCACGTGGATCTGAGTCCGATCCATACTGAGCAATCTTACGATAGTTGATATCCCCAGTTAATTCAGTTGAATCCTGGTTCTTCTCATCTTTTGGCTGGAATGTACCAATACCAATACGGTCTTTTTCCGACAGAAGAAGACGCTTAACACGCACGTGATTTAAAACTTTTTTCCAGTCGCCGTTATATTTCTTTAAGTACTCACCTAAGATATAACGATCGGCCGGGCACACTTCAGCTTTAATATTAACTTTGTGTCCGTCTTTTTTACCTTTATTGATTTCTTCTAAAAATTGCTTTCTTACTTCAACCGGAAGAAGTTTCAGAGGCTCTTCATGCATTGGTGACGGGAATACTTTCGCTCCACCTAAGATTTCAGATTCTGTTTCATCATACCATTCGAATGTATAAAGAGCTCCGGCATCTGTACGTGAGTAGTGCTCGATTCCTTTTTTAATCATTCTTGAAATTGAAGATTTTGCCGATCCAACCGGACCGTGTAATAAAAGAACGCGTTTTTCTGTTCCGTATCCTGCTGCTGCTGACTTAAAGAAGTTCACTAACTTCATTAAGTGAACATCGATACCAAACACTGCATCTTTTCCATTTTGAATAGGATCATCAAAGAAGTGGTAACGTAGTACTTCTTTTTTGTATTCAGAGTATGTAGTAGACCCGTATGACATAATCATGTCGTGTACACGTTGGAATGCATTTCTTGTAATTTTTGGATTGGCCGTAACCAGATCTAAATACTCTTGAAATGTACCTGTCCAGTGTAAATGCGAGAAATCTGAAACTCTATAGTTGTCGTCCATGAACTTATTGATATCTAATTTCGACATTAGTCCCCCCATCAAAACTTTGCAATTTAGTCTCTTTTAGTATGACATGATTTCAAAAAATTTCCTAAATATTATAGACCGAGCAAAATAGTCCGCCTTAGTAAAAATGAATTTGACAAAAATCGGGGCCACAATGACAATGATTGAAGTAACAAACTAAATACTACATGGAATAATTACACGATGGGATTAATCGCCGCAGGTTCTACTGACATCGGACGAAAAAGAAAGACCAATCAAGACTCCTATTTTTTGAGTCTGGAGAAAAAACTATTTATCGTTGCTGATGGTATGGGTGGACACAATGGCGGAGATATCGCTTCGCAGATGGCAGTTAAGACTTATCCAGACTTCCTGACAGAGCATATTGCTCTGGAACCTCAGATCTTAATTAAAAGCTCTATTAAAGAGTCTAATCGCGCCATTAAAAATTTCGGAGAAACCCATCCTGAACTAGTTGGTATGGGAACGACAATAGTCAGTTTTTACTTTCGTGGTCAAAATATCTACATCGGAAATGTTGGCGACTCACGTGCTTATCTGATTAATAATAAAATGATTTATCAGCTCACTCGCGACCATTCACTGGTACAGGAAAAGCTTAATTACGGAATGTATACCAGAGAACAGGCCGCTATGGACCCGCAAAAAAATGTCCTAGTCCGCACTGTGGGATTTGAAGATGAAGTTGATGTGGATGTCTTCACATACAAAGTCGTCAAAAACGATATTTTCCTATGCTGCTCTGACGGATTACACGGAAAAGTAAGCGACGAAGATATTATTTATATTATCAACAAACTTATTCCTGACCCAAGTGTTGCGACTCAAGAAGTCGCAGATTTAGTAGTGAAGACCCTTATTGACCAGGCCAATGAGAATGGTGGTCAGGATAATATCACGGCGATTCTTGTCATTGCTCAGTAGAGCGAAAAAATGCGCAGCATTTTTACTAGTTAATTAAGAGGTCGCTCTACATGAGCGAAAAAATGCGCAGCATTTTTATTTGTTAATTTTAAGAGTTCGCTCGCTCCCTATCATATTTCCATTGCTTTTAGCGACCTTCAAAATTACAATTTACTAGTACAAATTTGATGCTTTTGCATAAAATGGAGTTCCCATTGGATCGCTATTATACCCTAATGATCGTTCCCGAAAAAAATAAAGACGTCAGATCTATCAAGATCCCTCGCCTGGTTTTTAAAAGTATCGTTTTTTTATTCATTACGTTTACGGTTCTTTTAGGAATTCTTACTTACGACTATTGGAATGTTTTAAGTCAGGTTTATGAAAATAAACATCTCCTGGTTGAAAACCGTCAGCTGAAAGAACAAGTTCAGCTCTTCCAGATGAAACTTAATTCAATTACCGAAGATCTTGAGCGCATCAACGTGTTTGAAAGAAAACTTCGTGCGATCACAGGTCTTGAGGCCATTCAACCAACGACAGTTGATGCCGGTTCAGTTAACAACCGTCCGAACATGAACAATGTTTTAGCAGAACCTGACCGCGAATACACACCGGGATCGATGATCAGGATTTTCAAACAACAGCCCACAAAGACAGCTGATAAGTTAGAAAAATTTGAAGACGACAAAAAATACACTGAAACAAAAAAATTATACGAAGAAAAAATCGCTTCTGCTTACACCGACAATAACGATCTTGCTTATTCAAAAGAATGGTCGTTCTTAACCCGCCAAAGTTTAACGATGGCACCGATGTATGCTGAGTTCGATTACAAGTACGACGTTGTTGTAAATTATTTAAAAGAAATTGAAGTGCGCGTTCATCAACTCGATCAGCACTTACTGGATAAAGAATCATTTCTACGTTCGACTCCAACCATCATGCCTACTTCAGGGCACCTTACTTCAAGCTATGGCCCGAGAATGTCTCCCTACGCTGGAAGAGTTAAGATGCATGAAGGTATCGATGTTGGTGCACCAAGTGGAACTCCAATCGTGGCACCGGCCGATGGAGTTGTGACTTATGCGGGAGCGAAATCAGGATTTGGTAACTTCGTCCAGATCGACCACGGATACGGGGTCGAGACAATCTACGGTCACGCTTCAACGGTTATCGCTAAACGCGGTCAAAAAGTTGTTCGTGGCGATCGAATTGCTACCATCGGGAACACAGGGTACTCGACAGGACCGCATGTCCACTACGAGGTTCGTGTCAACGGAACGCCCGTTGACCCACTTTACTACACGCTTAACTAATTAATAAATTTTAAAAAACTACTACTAGATATTTAGATCTGATTTCAGGAGACCCTTACTATGTTCAATCCATTACAAATGATTTTCGGTACAAAATACGAAAGAGATTTAAAAAAACTAAGACCAATCGTAGAACAAATCAATGCGCTTGAACCGCAAATGAAAAAACTTTCTGACGATGAACTCAAAGCACAAACACCAAAACTAAGAGCAAAAATTGCTGGTGGTGCAACGATGGAATCAATTCTTCCTGAAGCCTTCGCAACGATCAGAGAAGCTTCTCTGCGCGTTTTAGGAATGAGACACTTCGACGTTCAGTTAATGGGTGGAGCTGCTTTATACAACGGTGGTATCGCCGAAATGAAAACCGGTGAAGGTAAGACTTTAACTGGTACACTTCCACTTTACCTTGTTGCCCTAGAAGGCAAAGGCGCTCACGTTGTTACGGTTAACGACTACCTGGCAAAACGTGATGCTGACGAAATGGGTGTTCTTTATAACTGGCTAGGACTTTCTGTTGGGGTCATCCTTTCACAAATGTCTGATGAAGACAGACAAGTGGCCTATAAATGCGACATCACTTACGGAACAAACAACGAATTTGCTTTCGACTACCTTCGCGACAACATGAAATTCTCTCTTGAAGAATACGTTCAAAGAGACCACCACTTCTGTATCGTCGATGAGGTTGACTCGATTCTTATCGATGAAGCAAGAACTCCATTATTAATTTCTGGTCCATCTGAAGGGGATCCATCACTTTACTACGTAGCTAACGATGTTATTCCAAAACTAAAAAAAGACGTTCACTTTACTGTGGATGAAAAGGCCCGTTCGGCCATGTTCACTGAAGAAGGGGTTATTAAAGTTCAAGAAATTTTAAAAATTGATAACCTTTACAATGTTGAGCACTCTAACCTGCTTCACCATTTAAACCAGGCCCTAAAGGCCCATAGCTTATTCAAGCTTGATGTTGACTACGTTAACCGCGATGGACAAATCATCATCGTTGACGAGTTCACAGGACGTTTAAAAGAAGGATCTCGCTGGTCAGACGGACTTCACCAGTCTGTTGAAGCAAAAGAAGGTGTGAAGATTAAGTCTGAAAACCAGACACTAGCTTCCATCACTTTCCAGAACTATTTCAAACTTTATAAAAAACTCTCAGGTATGACGGGTACAGCTGATACTGAAGCTGAAGAATTCATGACGATCTACAAACTAGACGTTGTTGTTATCCCTACTAACCTTCCAATGGCACGTATTGATGAAGCAGATATCATCTACAAAAACCGCGCAGCTAAGTACAAAGCAGTTGCCGAGCTCATTAAAACTCTTCACGCTAAAGGACAGCCGGTTCTCGTTGGTACAATCGCGATTGAAACATCTGAGCTTCTATCAAACGAACTTAGAGCTGCTGGAATTCCACACGAAGTACTAAACGCTAAACAACACGAAAGAGAAGCCGAAATTATTAAAAATGCCGGTCAACCAGGTGCTGTTACAATCGCTACAAACATGGCCGGTCGTGGTACCGACATTAAGTTAACTCCAGAAACAAAAGCTGCTGGTGGTCTTTATATTCTAGGAACAGAAAGACACGAGTCTCGCCGTATCGATAACCAGCTTCGTGGTCGTTCAGGTCGTCAGGGAGATCCAGGTAACTCTAAATTCTTCCTTTCTCTTGAAGATGATTTAATGAGAATTTTTGGTTCAGATAAAATCGCGGGTCTTATGAATACTTTAGGTATGAAAGAAGATGAGCCAATTGAACATAAAATGATTTCAAATGCGATTGCTAAAGCTCAAAAGAAAGTTGAAGCACATAACTTTGATATTCGTAAGCATTTACTTGAGTACGATAACGTTATGAACGAACAACGTCGTATCATTTACAAAATCCGTCGCGACATCTTAAACGATGCTGACAACCATGGCTTCGTTCAAGAGATGACAGAAGACGTTGCAATGGAATGGTTAGAAAACTACCGTCCAGAAAACAAAAAAGCAGCTATTGACACTTGGGACTGGGAAGCGATGAAACACGGTTTCAAAACCACTTTCAATACTGACTATGAAATCTCATACAACGACTGTGTGTCTGCATCTGGTGGCGAAATTGAACGTTATATCGCTAATACTGCTAACGGCATCCTTGAGAAGAAGTTCTCAGCTTACGAGCCTGAGCAAGTGACATATGCTCTAAGAGAAATTCTGCTTTCAGCTTTCGATCAGCACTGGAAAGACCATCTATTAAACATGGACCATGCTAAAGAAGGGATTAACCTGCGTGCTTACGCTCAAAAAGATCCTTTAACTGAATACAAAAAAGAATCTTTCATCCTGTTCGACGCTATGAAGGGCCAGGTAAAGAATTCGATTGTGAGTAATCTATTTACTGTTAGACTTTATACTAAGGCCGAGATTGAAGAACTTCAAAGAAGACATCAAGAAGAGCTAGACGCTCAACTTGAAGCTCACAGAAGAACTCTTGAAGCTGAAACAGTAAAAGAAGAAGCTAAGGCGATCAAGAGATCAAATCCAAGAGTTGGAAGAAATGATCCTTGTCCTTGTGGATCTGGAAAGAAATACAAGCAATGCCATGGAGTAGATGCTTAATTAACGAGTGAAAAAATGGTTAAGAAGAAAGGTGGCGAAAACAACGACCTGACAAGAATTGAGGATCTTTCTGAGTTTTTACATCAGGAAGATTCCGATCTTGATTCAAGATTCGACACCTTTTCTTCTAACGATTCAAGTGACCCCACTTCAACAGGGGTTGATTTAAATGCCCTTGATGAGGAAGAAGTCCTTCCCGATCTTCCTGAAGAATCTAATGAAGAAGAAATAACTTTTGAGGCCACATCACTTGATGAAGTGACGTTCGAGGACCCTTTAGAGTCACCAGAGAGCTCTTTTGATTTTTCAAGTGAATCATCTTCAGAAGAAGAAACCTCATACGATAAAACCTCTTTTGGTGAAAACCCTTTTGGATCATCAGATGATTCAAACTCAATGGATGAACTCGAAGAAGTCTCTTTCGGTGATGTCACTGAAGAGTCCAACTTAGAAAACACGCTAGACACTCACGAAAGTCACAGCAACGATGTTTTAGAAGAAGACCTGACCGACACCAGCTATGATGACCTGGCGGCCACAGCGGCACCTCAGATCTATACTAATACCTCAGAAAAATTTGAAGATGTAAAAACCTTTGCTCAAAATTTCTCTTATGGAAAAGCAAGTTTAGGTGGAGGAAATCCTCCTTATACAATCATCGCCCGCAATATCAAGTACCAGGACGACGCTGAAAATATCCTGGATATTTTAAGTGAGTTTGGGCTGATTAATGATCAAAATAGAAAAGACACAGAAAAAGCGATGGAGTTTGGTGCTCTTATCATCCCGCAAATCAGCGAGTACACGGCCATCGTAATTGCCCATAAACTGCGCCGCTTTGACCTCGATTTACAAGTGGGTCTCTCTGATGAAGTTCACCCTTCAAAATCAGGAGTAGAAAACCCAAGAGGACTGCTAAAAAAAGACAGCTTAAAACAAAACAAGTCTGAGAGTTTAAAACTTTCAGATTTAAATACTTCAATTAAAGATATTATCATCTCAACTACTTCGGCCATACCTGGCTATTTTGTTGAAAGTTATATTGGTGTACAAACAACGTTCACGATCGTCGAGGAAGCAGAGCTGGAAAAACTTCAGTATGTAGCTAAGGCAGAACGCGAACATTCAGAACTTTTTGATTATAACGATTCGGAAGTTTCCACTGAGAAGATCTTCCAGGATTATCAAAAGTCATTTGATCTTTTATACGCTGATCTTACCATGCAATTAAAACAAAAAGCTTTCGCTCAACATGCCAATGCTTTATTGGGTCTTACTTTTCAACTCTCACCTCTGCAATTTGACCGCTCTCACACCCGCGTGAACGCTTACCAGATCACTTGCAGCGCCACACTTGCCATTGTCGGCAGGGAGAACTCTTGAGCCTGGAAACACCAAACAAAAGTACTTATAAAACTGTTATCGTCGGTGGTGGAATTGTCGGGGCCGGAATTTTCCGCGACCTGGTGATGAACGGTGTTGAAACTTTGCTGGTTGATGCCGGAGATTTTTCTTCGCAAACCAGTGAACGTAGCTCAAAGATGCTTCACGGTGGAATTCGCTACTTAGAGAATATGGATTTTCCATTGGTGTTTGAAGCACTTCATGAAAAAAATCTTTGGTTAAAGTTAACCCCTCACTTGGCAAAAGAAGTTCCTTTTTACCTTCCAGTTTATAAAGATTCGAAGCGTCCTCTTTGGATGATTCGTATTGGGTTATACTTATACGATTTACTTTCAAGTTTTAAAAACTCTCCTTATACGACAAAAAATAAGAACGAAACTCTTCACGATATTCCCGGACTAAACCCTGATGGATTAACCGGTGCCGGCGTTTATTATGACGGAATCATGGACGACGCTAAAATCACTCTTGAAGTTATCTACGATGCTCTTGAAGAGAGTCATGCGTACGCCATGAACCATACCAAAGTGACTAATGTTAGAAAGATTAATAATAAAAATACTCTAACGTTAACCAACTCACTAACTGGTGAAGTGACCAATGTTGTCGCCGATCAGGTGGTGTATGCTCTAGGGCCTTTTACAGATACCTTTTTAAAGCAATACAGCTTCTATAACTGGCAAGACGTGCTTCTTCCTTCAAAAGGATCGCACATCTGGATTAGTGCTAAAGATCTTCCTTTAACTCACCCAATTGTTATGACTCCTCAAGATGAGTTCGGTGACCGAGTGATTTTTGTTATCCCACACGGTGAAAAAGTTTTAGTTGGAACAACTGAAGTTCCCAATAAAGATGATCTTTTTCACGTCACACCGACTGAAGAAGAAATCCAATACCTGCTTAAAAATTTAAATACGTATTTTCCAAATCTACATTTAAATAAAGAAAAGATCATTGGATCATTTGCCGGAATCAGGCCTCTGGTTCGCGATGCAAACTCTGGTGCCGATCGTGGAAAAACATCGCGTGAACACAGAGTGTTTCAACCAAGCTCTGACACTTATGTTATTGCCGGTGGAAAATACACGACATTTAGAGTGATGGGACGAGAGATCACTCAGAAAATTTGCCATAGATTTCATCTCAGCTTTAATCCGGATAAAACTGAAACTCCCCTTCGTCGCCCATCGGTAATTGAGCCGTTTGAATGGAGACTTCCAACTGAAGCTGACCTTATTCAAATTTGCGAGACTGAGATGCCTAAAACGTTTCAGGACCTTGTGGTGAGAAGATTATCTGTAGGTTCGAGAAGAATTTGGGCGGAAAAAACGTCGAAGAGTTTTGATGAATATTTTGAAAAGCATTTAGATCTTTTGAATAAATATTTCAAAGTCAGTATAAATGAAATCAGATCATTTAAATAATAAAAAGGCCCGCATCAAGCAGGCCTTTTAGTTTTAAAATCTGTAAGAAAGCCCAAATTGAACTCTAGGCCCTGCAAGTGTTCTTGTCACTGATGTTTCATCAAAATCAAATGTTTCACTCGAAGAATAGTAATCTAAAACCCCGCGAATCCCGAACCCATTTGATAAAACATACTTGGCCCCAACACCGGCCGAGAAAAATGTATTTGATCCTTCTACTGAATCATCCCCTGTTGTCGTTTTAGACTCTAGAGTTGCCGTTCCTTTACCAACGGTAAAGGCCCCATATCCAACCAGACGATTAACTGCTGCAGCTGAATTGTAGAAGTGATAATTTGCACCTACACCATACTCCAGATAGTCTGTTTTTGATTTTACATCGCCACCACTTTCGATCGATTTTTTATGCAAAAATAATGAAAGTGAAAACTCTTTTAAGAAGTTATTTTGATTTAAGAAATACTTCTCAACACCACCTGAAAAATCAAAACTTGCAGCTGATACCGAAGTTGATTCTTCGTTTTCGACATCTGATTCTACCGTTCCTGAAAGTGAGTTAACATACATCGTCCCCCAAACTTCCCAGGTCTTTGAATTGTTTGTTGAATACACAGGCGTCTCATCTTCCATGACAGAAGTTTGTTTTGCTGCTTTTTTAGCAGCTGATTTCGCTGGTGCTTTTGATTGAACAGGGGCTTCTTCGACGTCTTCTTCAAACCCCAGGCCTTTCAATTCTTCTTTATCTTCATCGCTGACAGGAGCATTTCCATCCGTTGAAACGTCAAGCGTATCTGATCCACCAGGAATCGCCTCTTCTTTTAAACTCTTGCTTGGGTCGTCAGTGATTTTTACAGGAGTTGCAATTTTTAAATTTAAAACTTTATCCTGCACGATCTCTGCTGGATCAACCACTCTGTAAAGTGACCAAACAGATCTTGAAGGAGAGACTTTTTCGGCCACTCCACGAGCAACGACACCG
>JBEIPV010000228.1:0-1722 GCA_040376855.1 Bacteriovorax sp. | reverse complement strand
CACTTACAAGCAAAAGCTAATGCAAACGAAACAACAGACAAAACAAGAAAGTAAAGAGCAAGATGGTAACCCTGAAATCAAACAAAGAATTCGTCAGATCCAAAGAGAGATGGCGAGCAAGCGCATGATCCAGGACGTGAAGACGGCAGACGTTATTATCACAAACCCAACTCACATCTCGATCGTTTTAAAGTATGACGCTGAAACAATGGTGTCTCCTTTAATCGTTGGTAAGGGACAAGATCACCTGGCAATGAGAATCAGAGAGATTGCAAAACAACACAATATTCCAATTGTAGAAAATGTTCAATTAGCTAGAACGCTTTATAAGACAGTTAAAGTGGGGCACCCGGTTCCACGTAATATGTATAAAGCGATCGCTGAAGTACTGGCCTTTGTTTATAAATTGAAAAAGAAGCGCAAGGCGCTTTCGTAATAGCGAGTAGGTAAACTATGAATGATATCTTAAAGAAAATGAAAATTTTCAGCCAAGGTCCGGATGTTCTGGCGGCCGTTGGTATCCTGATGATTTTGGTGGTCATGATTGTACCAGTCCATCCATTCATCCTGGATTTACTTTTAGCTCTATCACTAGCGACATCAGTCATGATCATGCTAGTTGCTTTATACTCTAAAAAACCGTTGGATTTCTCTACATTTCCATCTGTGCTTCTTATTTCAACTTTATTTCGTTTATCTTTAAACGTAGCGAGTACCAGAAACATTCTAATTCACGGACCAACTGATGGAACGGCCGCTGCTGGGGAACTCATCAAGTCTTTCGGGGAATTCGTAGTAGAAGGAAATTTCGTTGTAGGTATTATCGTCTTCATCATCTTAGTTATCATCAACTTTATGGTTGTAACGAAAGGTGCCGGGCGAGTAGCTGAAGTTGCAGCACGATTTACTTTAGATGCGATGCCAGGGAAGCAGATGGCGATCGATGCGGACTTAAACGCAGGATTGATCAACGATGTAGAAGCAAAAAGAAGACGTAAAGAAGTTGCTGAAGAAGCAGATTTTTACGGGTCTATGGATGGTGCTTCGAAGTTCGTTCGCGGAGATGCTATTGCCGGTATCTTAATTACAGCGGTTAACATTGTCGGTGGTATCATCATCGGAGTTGCTCAAAACGGAATGGATTTTTCGACTGCTGCTCAAACATTTACACTTTTAACGGTGGGTGATGGTCTCGTGACTCAGATCCCAGCTCTTATTATTTCTACTGCTGCCGGTATTATCGTTACTCGTTCTACGAATGATGAAAACATCGGAACTCAGGTTTCAAAACAATTTAAAGTTCACCCAAAAGCTATCTACATTGCAGCTACGGTTTTAGTTTTCTTCGGATTAATCCCGGGACTTCCAAAACTTCCATTTTTTATGATGGGTGGATTCCTGGCCTTTGTTGCTTACAAAATTGACCAGTCAAATGCTAATGAAATTATTGCTGAAAAAGCTAAGGCCACTGAAGTTACTAAGAAAGCTAATCCTCAAAATCTTGAAGAGCTTCTTAATATGGAACTGGTGGAACTTGAAGTTGGATACGGTTTAGTTCACTTGGTTGATACTGAACAAAACGGTGATTTATTAGAGCGTATCACTCACATGAGAAAAATCTTTGCTCTTGATTGGGGGGTTATTATCCCATCAGTAAAAATCAAGGACAACCTGGAGTTAAAACCGGGTGGATACTCTGTAAAAATTAAAGGGGTTCAGGTT
>JBEIPV010000114.1:0-8756 GCA_040376855.1 Bacteriovorax sp. | reverse complement strand
CTTCCCTTCGAAATCTGCGCTTACGTGGGATGAATACTTCATGTTACAGGCCATGATTGCGGCCTTTAAGTCCAAAGATCCATCCACAAAAGTGGGCTGCGTTTTCGTTGACAAAAATAATCACCAAATCACCATGGGCTACAATGGCTTCGTGGCCGGGATCGACGAATCAAAAGTCCCTTGGGGAAAAGACCCGAGTGCGCCACTGGAATTCCAAAAATATGGTTACGTAGTGCACAGTGAAGCTAACGCTATCCTGCACTCGAGCAGATCCCTTGAAGGCTCTCGAGCTTACGTGACGTTATTCCCATGCAATGAATGTGCGAAACTTATCGCCTCTTCAAAAGTAAAAGAAGTTATTTACCTTTCTGACAAGCATCATACGAGCGAATCAAACAGAATCGCTAAAAAGATTTTTGAACTCTCAGGTATTACGCACAGGCAGCTGAATTTTCCACCGGATGCACTTCATAAACTTACAGAGCATCTGCAAAATCTCCTGACAGACATTTAGCTAAACTTTAGCTTGTAGGTCTTGCCGTCTCTTCTTATAATGTGGCGAATCCCAAAACATTCACCACAACCCCATTCGAGGAGAAAATCTCATGAAACCTTTTATTGTCGTTCCTGACGGCTTTGATAAATCTCTGTTTGAAGAACTAAAAAAGAACTCAAATCTTGAAGTACATCCAACATCGAAAGTTTCTCAAGATGAATTAAAAGCACTTCTTCCGAAGGTTGATGGATTGATCATCAGATCAGCAACAACAATCAATGCTGAACTTCTGGCACTAGCACCAAAATTAAAAATCGTTATTCGCGCAGGCGAAGGAACGGACAATATCGATAAAACTTTATGTGCTGAAAAGGGCGTAAAAGTGGCCAACACTCCAGGGGCCAATAACAACTCTGCAGCTGAGCAAGCTGTAGCTCTTATGATGTCTTGTCTTCGCAACATTCCATTCGCTGATAAAACTATGCACGAAGGGAAATGGGAAAAAAACGCGCTTACAGGCCTAGAGCTGTGGAAGAAAAAAGTTGGTATCGTTGGTTTTGGTAGAATCGGACAAATCGTAGCAAAAAGAATTTCTGGATTTGAACCGGAAGTTTTATTTTTCGATCCAGTCATGGAAAAATCAGATCTTCCAAATACAAAAAAAGCTCAAGACTTAAAACAAATTTTCTCAGAGTGCGATATCATCACAATCCACACTCCGCTTATACCACAAACAAAAGGCATGGTTAATGCTGAACTATTAGGCATGATGAAAAAAGACGCTATCTTAATCAATGCTGCTCGTGGTGGGATCGTTGATGAAGAAGCTCTATACACAATTCTAAAAGACAAAAAAATCAGAGCTGCTGGATTCGACGTATTTGCAGTTGAACCACTTCCTGCTGATTCAAAACTAAAAGAACTATCGAACCTGATCATGTCTCCACACGTTGGGGCTTCAACTGAAGAAGCACAATTTAGAGTTGGAGAAATGGCCGTTCACCAAATCAACGAATTTTTCATGAACAACAACCTTCTAAACGAAGTTAAAGGAAAATAATGAAAACATTAGCAATTATTGGTGCCCAATGGGGTGATGAAGGTAAAGGAAAAATTACCGATCTTCTAAGCGAAAAATGTGACGTGGTAGTAAGATACCAAGGTGGAAACAACGCCGGTCACACCATTATTGTAGATGGCAAAAAAATCGTTCTACACTTAATTCCTTCTGGTGTCCTGCACGCTCACAGCGTGTCGGTTATCGGTCACGGAGTTGTGTTTGAACCAGAAGCTTTCCAGACAGAATTAAAGAAAGTCGCTGAAGCCGGGATTAAAGTGACATCAGAAAATTTAAAAATTTCTGAAAACGTTACCATCATCACCAGCTACAACCGAATCTTAGATGCTGCCAGAGAGTCTCAAGGTGCTGTGAAAATCGGGACAACAGGAAAAGGAATTGGCCCTGCGTACGAAGACAAAATCGCTCGTCGCGCGATCAAACTTAAAGACCTGTACGACCTTCCTTCACTAAAAGTAAAACTAGCTCGTAACCTTGAAGAAAAAGAAATTCTTTTCCGTCACCGTTACGACATCACGTTCCCTTCTGTTGAAGAAGAAGCAACAAGACTTTTTGAACTTGGAAAAAATGTTCAGCCATTCGTGTGCGATACATTCTCTTACCTGGATCAAGCTGTCGTTGCCGGCAAAAAAATTCTTTTTGAAGGTGCTCAAGGGATTCTTCTTGATATCGACTACGGAACTTACCCATTCGTTACCAGCTCATCAACTGCTCTTGGAGGAGTTTACACTGGTGCAGGAATTCCAGAATCATCTGTACAGGAAGTTCTAGGGATCACAAAGGCCTACACTACGAGAGTTGGAGAAGGACCTTTCCCGACAGAACTATTCGACGCTGTTGGTGAACAAATCCAGACTATCGGAAAAGAGTTCGGAGCAACAACGGGAAGAAAACGTCGTTGTGGATGGATTGACCTTCCACTTCTAAAGTACTCTGTTAAAGCTTCTAACCTGACTTCTATTGCGCTTACAAAACTAGACATCCTATGTGCTGTTGATGAATTGAAAGTGTGTGTAGCGTACAAGTACGAAGGTAAAACAATTGATGTTGCTTATCCTGGGATCGATCTTTACAAAGCTGAGCCAGTTTATAAAACACTTAAGCCTTTTAAAGACGACTTCACGAACAAATCAGCAAATGACTTATCTCCTGAACTAAATGCTTACATCAAGGAAATTGAAAACTTCCTGGGGATCCCGGTTGGAATCCTGGCATTTGGACCTGAGAGAAAAGAAATCCTATTCAGAAAAGACTACTTCTAGAATGAAAATCGAAATCAGACTTGCCGATCTTGGAGATATACCGGACATCGTAGAACACGATGTCCGTCATAAAGACGAGCCCGGTTTTAATGGAACTCTTGCCCACCCTTTTCTTCCAGGACATCCTTGGGATAAAGAAGAAATCAGAAACCGTATCCTTTTTGATATGTCAAAAGACCTTCATGAAGAAAGGTGGCAGAGAATTTTTGTGATTGAAGCTGATGGAAAAATTCTTGGAAGTCTCAACTTAAAAAATACTTTTCATGGAACACTTCACCGCGCGCAATTAGGCATGGGACTCGAAGCTCCTCTTAGAGGACAAGGACTTGGAAAACAAATCCTTCAAATAGCCATCGACTGGGCCAAAGCTCAGGACTCATTGGTATGGATTGATCTTTCAGTTTTTGCTCACAATACGCCGGCCAGAAAACTTTATGCCAGTGCAGGTTTCACAGAGTGTGCAATACTAGAAGATCGCTTACGTGTCGGTGGAACATCTATTGATGACATCCTCATGACTTTAAAACTTAAATAATTATTTTGAATAAACTTTTTTAGCTTTTGGTTGAGTCGGTCCATCTAAGTCCAGACCAAGCTCTTTTGCTTCACGCTTAAGATCTGAAATACTCTCTTTAGTCGGAGTGGCCACATCAGCATTTTTCGCTTTTTCTTTTAGTTTTGTTTTATAAGCATTTTGACTTGCTCTTGCACCTTCACATGTACTACTGCAATCTTTTAAAAACTTCTTTGGATTATCTCTGGTTATTTTCGAATGTTTTACACAAGCAGTATTGCACACGCGATTAGACTCACTGATAATTTCCATAAAGTCCATTCCAGCATCACACGTTGTTGCTGCAAGATCTTTCATATCTTTATTGGTTTGAGTGTAAAAATCTAAAAGCTCTGCATTTGAGGGCTGAACTTTTGCAACTTTCATTGAATCAAAAAGATCACCTGCATTTCTTAATTCTCGACACTCACTTGCAGCAAGTGCTGATGTTGCATGAAGAATGAATGTCAGTAAAAAAAAAGCATGCATGTGTTTCATAACGAGCTCCATCGTGTGATTAACGTAAAGCTCGTCGGCACATGCATATGAAAACTAAAGACTCACGCCTTCATGGCAATGTTTAATGCCATTAGTGAGTAACCACTTCCTAACAATCCTAAACAAATCATCACATAAAAAAATGTTTCTCTTAATTTTGGTTTAGTTAAAACTAAACTAATTGCCCCCATAACTAAACAGATTTGAAAGAAGAGATTAGACAAATCAAATTGATCGCCTGCTCTTCCTAGAATTTCAATTTTCTGTTCGTACTCTTGGGCCCCAATGACCTGGCCTAATTTACCATCGACATCCTGAACCCAGTTGGCTTCTCCCACTTTTGCAGAACCTTTTAAGATTTCAGCTTTTTCTTTTCCATACCTTTCTACTTTTTTAGTAAGTCTATCCGTATGACTTTTTAATTTAAGTGCTGCTGCATCTCCAATTGATTTTCCATCTACTAAAGTATTGATCAAATCCCTCTGTCCTTCGATGACTGTCTCTCTGATACTTTTGGCCTGGTACCACATATACGCACTGGATTTTTCATTGATAAATTTAATTTCATCTTCACCGTATTTGCCGGCGAACATATCGCTCAATGCCATTACTGCAGCAAAAATAGCAATCACAATCCCGCATTTCATTTCAAAACTATGTTCATTCATTCTTCTTAATCCTTGAAGTTTTTTTGACACCTATTTTTATGTAGCAAACGCAAACATTCAAGTAAATTTTCTTATGGTGCTTTCCTAAATAATTTTTGGTAGCTTGATTTTATGAAGACGATTATGACATTCACGTTTTTAATTCTCTCTACCCATCTCTACTCTGCCCAATATGAAGTCGATTCAGTTCGCGTGTATAAAACTAAACACCGCATGGAAATGCTTTTCCAAGGCGAGGTGACAAAAGTTTATACTGTCATGTTAGGAAGAGGAGGCATGGCCCCGAAAAGGCAAGAGGGAGATAAGAGAGTCCCGGAAGGTGAGTACTTACTCGATTACAAAAATCCTTACTCAAAATTTTATCGCTCGATCCATATCACTTATCCCAATCAAGATGACATCGACAGGGCCGCCCAGATGGGTGTGAATCCGGGTTTTGATATTTTCATTCACGGAATGCCAAACTACTACACATCACTTTCGATGATCATGGATGACCAATCAATGGATCTGCTTTTTACTAACCGTGGTGACTGGACCGCGGGTTGTATTGCTGTTGAAAATTACGAGATGAAAGAGATTTGGGACAATATGGAAATAGAGTTTGCGCCTGTTCCTATTGTTATTTACCACTAAGCTGATCGCGCACCTTAATGAGTTGGGCCGCAATACTCAGAGCGATTTCTACAGGAGTATTATTTCCAAATGACTCTCCAATCGGGCAATGAAGTTTTGCAATCAACTCTTCACTTGCTCCACCCTTTTTTAAATCAGCACGAAGTACGGCCCCTTTTGATTCACTTCCAATCACACCGATATATGGAAAAACATTTCTTTCCATCGCTGCCAGTAATATCGGAAGATCAAAAGCATGCCCCATCGTCATTGAAGCAATAAAAGTTCCAGGTTTTAAATCGGCCACGACGTTTTTCATTTCACTGGTATGAATTTTAGTCAGTTTATGGTGATCGGGAAGTTTATTAAGCCAGTCTTCTCGTGGATCAGCACAAGTCACTGAGCACTCTAATTTTAAAAGTGTACGCACCACTTCCTGGGCCACATGACCTGCTCCAAAGACAGCAATCTCCCAAGTTGGTTTGGCCTGAATTCTTTCAAAGAAAAAACTCACCACCCCACCACAAGTCATTTTAATATCTGTCTGCAGGTTCCAGTCAGCGTAATCGAAAGATTCATTTCGTTTTAACATTTCTTTAGAGTGCAGGATCACTCGCTCTTCGACTTTTCCCCCGCCAATCGTTCCATCGATGTATCCATTTTCTCCGACTAAAATCTTTGCTCCTACTTCTTGAGGTGCACTTCCTTTAGTTTTAACCAGAGTCGCGACAACAAAACTTTGCCCCTGCTCTTGTAGCTCCTGGATTTTCTCGAGAATCGACTTACTCATAACGGTTAAGCTCCATTAAGATAACTTCGTTAGTAGCAGGGCTTGTGATATGCGGAAGAACATCTTTACTTCTATAGGACAGTGCATTTTTCACCGCCGTCCATACACTTGATCCTAAAAGTAGTGGTGGCTCACCTACAGCTTTTGATCTCATAACGTTTCTTGTGTTCGTATGATTTTCAAGTAACTCAATATTAAACACTCTCGGAGTGTCTTGAATGTTGGGAATTTTATAAGTTGTAGGACTATGTGAAAGAAGTTTTCCAGATTGGTGGTAGAAAAGATTTTCTGTCGTCACCCATCCCATTCCTTGAATGAAGGCCCCTGAAACTTGTCCGATATCAATACCAGGGTTAATCGGGCGTCCCAGATCCATTAAAATATCTGTGCGAAGAACTTTTAACTCTCCTGTGTACTCATCAACTTCAACTTCACTGACAGCAGCACCATTTGTAAAATAGTTAAACGCACGTCCTTGATGAGTTGATTTATCAAATCCTAAATCCGGCGTTTTATAAAAAGCATAACCAGCAAGTGAGAATTGATTCAAATAAGTAATCTTAATAAGATCCTTAAATGCCATACTCTTTTTTGTTTTCTGATCGATGACATTTCCGTCGATAAACTCAATGTGACTTAAGTCTGCATTTAAATCCACTGGTGGCATTGATTTGATCCCGTCATACACAACACCAGAGTGTTGTTGCAGGAAAACCCAACGAAGAGTGTGAAGAATACTCTCACATGCCTTAAACACAGCTCCACCGTTAATATCGGCCCCACTTGAAGCGGCCGTTGGTGAAGTGTTATGATTTTTTTCTGTCGATGTTGGCATCAACACAACGGCCTTATGAGGAATACCAAAACAAGTCGCAGCGATCTGCTGCATCTTCGTATTCACTCCCTGCCCCATCTCCGTAGCGCCTGTCGAAACCTGAACTGTTCCATCTAAATGAACGTTCACCAGGGCATTACCTTGATTTAAAAACTTCGTAGTAAAAGCAATTCCAAATTTCGCTCCGGTCATTGAAAGACCGCGAAGTTTACCTGAATTCTTTTTATTAAAATCAGCGATGTCGTTTTTTCTTTTTTGATACTCAGACGACTTATGAAGCTTATCAAAAAGCTCCGGCAGAACGTTGTGCTCGACAGTCTGATTATAAGGAGTCACGTTTCTATCGTTGATTCCATAAAGGTTAAGCCTTCTGATTTCAAAAGCGTCCTTCTTTAAATAGTGAGCAATATCTTCAACGATACTCTCAATTGTCATGTTCCCTTGCGGCCCACCGAATCCTCTAAATGCCGTATTTGAATGTTGGTGAGTCCTTACTGCTTTCCCTTCAATATAGCAGTTTTCCAGGTAATAACACCCGTCTGCGTGAAACATCGCTCTGTCTAAAATCGAAGGAGTTAAATCAACGTAAGCTCCACCGTTAGCAACGATCACAACTTTTAAAACGGTAATCTTCCCGTTGTCATCAAAACCAACTTCATAAAAATTCTTAAATGGATGGCGCTTTCCCGTCATCATCATATCGTCATCTTTTGTCAGGGCAAGACGAGCTGGGCGATTTAATTTGTAAGCAACAAGTCCTGCCATCGCAGCAAAGTGTGCGGCCTGAGATTCTTTACCTCCAAAACCTCCACCCATTCTTTTAACGACACAAACGACCTGAGAAAAATCTAATCCCAATGCATGGGCCACAACGTGCTGAGTTTCACTCGGATGCTGAGAAGATGAATGAACTTCAAGCTGACCATTTTCTAACGGATAAACCACAGTCGCCTGTGACTCCATATAAAAATGCTCTTGCCCACCACACTCAAAAGCTCCCTTTAAAATGTGAGGGGCGCTCTTTAAGCTTCCTTCCACATCTCCACGAACAAATGGATTGGCCTGACATAAAAATGAATTCTTTGCCATAGCATCATCAATCGTTAAGATTGGTGTTTCTGCTTTTGCTTCGATCTTTACTAGTTTTTTAACAGCATTGAATGTTTCTTCATCAGCACAGGCCACTAAACAAACCGGCTCATCAATATAGCCAATTTTTTCATAAGCTAAGATCGGCTGCTCAGGAACAATGGTCCCCCATTTATTATGAGGAATATCTTTTGCGGTAAAAACACCAAAGACACCTCTTACTTTTAAGGCCTCGCTGCCATCAATATTTAAAATGGCCCCGGCACAAACCGGAGATCCAATAACTCCAACATAAACTTCATTTTTATGTTTTGCTCTATCGTCGATAAAAACACTCGACCCCGTTACGTGCCCGACTGCTGAATCGTGACTAACACTTTTTCCTACACTCATTTGCCACCTCCGATTTCTTGCGAAATCTCTTTAGCAAACTTCTTGAAGTAGTTTTTAGACACTAGCATTCTGTATTCGCTTGAAGCGCGAAGATCAGAAAGCGGTTTAATATATTGGTCTAATGTTTCAGCAGCATCAATAAAGATTTTTTCTGAAAAGTCCTGACCAGTTAATTTATTTTCAATATCAGTTAAGCGACCAACCGTAGCGGCCACTCCACCTAAAGCAAGGCGAACTGACGTCATCTTCTTGCCATCCAGAAGAACTCTCGCTGCAAAAGTCACAGCTGAGATATCAAGATCCTTTCTCATCGACACTTTATAAAGTCTTGTCACTTCGTTTTTAGCTAACAATGGGACTTTAATTCTCGTTACAATCTCGCTGGCATTGATATCAAGTTTTTTATAACCAAGATAAAAATCCTTTAAAACAATATTGCGAGTCCCTGTCGAACTTTGCACTTCGACCACAGCATCACT
>JBEIPV010000171.1:0-4815 GCA_040376855.1 Bacteriovorax sp. | reverse complement strand
GGACCTGTGTGACGAAGACCTGGTTGAGTTTCATCTTTAAACTTGTAACCTGGTCCGCCTCTTCCTGACCCTTCTGGGCATCCACCCTGGATCATGAAGTTGTCAATTACACGGTGGAAAACTAGTCCATCGTAGTAAGGGCCAGTTTTAGCTGGAGTTTCTTGTCTTCCTTCTGCAAGGTTAACAAAGTTCCAAACTGTTTCCGGTGCTTCTTTTGCGAAAAGTTCAGCCTCGAACTCTCCCATGTTAGTTGTGAAAACTGCCGTGATACGGTCAAGGTTTTCTTTGTAGTCACTTTTTTTTACGCCCATTCCAAACATATTGTTCTCCTTTAGTAGTTAGACACTTTGTAATTTCCCTTAATGTTATCCAGGGATTTTTTTGCTTCTTGTGTATAAAAAATTAGTTTCTGTTCCGGTTTAAAAAATGCTGCCAACTGAGTGTGGATGCTCGGTTGTCTCACACCATTAGCATCGTAAATTGAAAACATTTCTGCACTAATGGCCTTAACTGCAACATTAGGGAATTTTGCTTCAATTTCGCTTTTTGTTAAACAAGCTGAAATTAAAACTGGAAAGCCGTAATCTTGAACTGATGATTGTAAAAAATTTCTCAGCTTATCTTCTTGTTTTTTTCCCTTAAGCGCTTCATCTAACCAAATAAGATGGATTTGCTTAAAAGTAGGAGCATCAAAAAATTTAATTTTACTGCTCACTCTGTCACTTGCTTTAAAGAAAACGAGCTCCTCTTCTTTTAAACCAACAGTCACTCCGGGCTGTTTTTTTAAAGTCAGGTACTCATCATTAAAAGTGGCCTGGATCTGAATGGCATCATTGTAAGACAAAGAATAACTCTTCATCAAAGCATCGATATTAAAATAACGGATTCCACTGGTTCTATAACACCCGGCCGAAACGCTGTAGTTGGCCCACTCGGGAAGATCTGACAGGAAGTATTTCTCTACGCCAGTAGAAGTATAATACTGATCAACGGTTCTAGGTTTTAGGCCCCCCGAACATCCAGCAAAAACACTCACTGCCATTATCAATAGAAATACACTCTTCATAAAACCTATGCTTTTTTAAAGTAGTTTAAGATGTCTTGTTCGATATTTTTAATTTCTTTCATACCATCATCTATCGTAAGCGAGTGAAGAACATAAAAGCCCGGCTCTTTTGCCAAAAGCTTCGTGCCTCCAAGAGACTCCTCATTCACTCCGCGGGCAATACAAAGAGCGTCCGCAGCAAGCGTCATCATATCGTTAGGCTTACTTGCATGTTCTCTGAAATCAGGACTCTCTATCGTGGTAAAAACACCTTCACGGTCGAGTAGTCTGTCAACAGACGTGACATCGTAACCAATATGTTCAATCAGTAATGGCGTTGGCTCAATCGGTTTGGGGACTTTCACTTTTACGTAGTCTTCCAAATCGCGCCACTCACGGATTTTTGTTTCATAAGTTAATTTAGCTGTATCAAAACGTTCTGCAATTTCTTTGCGCAGTTTTTCAGCTTCTTCATCAAGCCACTTAATTCCACAGCTCTTGTTGGCCGCTTCATCTGTCACCCAATGCAATTCATGCCCCGGACTTGTCAGTAGCCAGTCTTTAAACTTCAGTAAAGCAAGTTTAGCAGAAGGCCCATTACCAATGAGGATAATCGTTTTTTTATTTTCTAAGTTAAGCTTTGTGAAAATATCTTTTTCATAAAAAAGCAAAGAGCTGTCTTTAAGATTGTTCTCATTTAAAGCGAGGCTGCTTCCTGCTCCCATCGGCGCTGGAGTTTTTCCAAATCCGCGGGCCTCAATCACGATATCAAAATCGTCAAAGCTCTCAACTGGCTTATGAAGGGATTTAATAACTTCCTCACCTAAGTGAGCAAAGAGTTCAGGACTCTCTTCCATTTGCTTAACAATTGTCTCTTGTGGATTTCTCGAAAACACCACTCGGAAAAGATCATGCAGCCTGGTTCTACCTGGGACCACTTCTTTTGGGTGCAGGAATCTTTTATGCACGCGAAGAACATCCCCGTGTTTAGTCAGATCGTATTTTTCCAGATCAGTTACGGCCGGAACAATCACTCTCTCAAAAAAATCTTTTAAAGAGATCTCTGACTTTTCAAATTCCATTTTAAATTGTGGGTATTCAGTCATTAGCCAGCGCAAGTTTCCACCCAAAGGTGATCTTTGAAACAACGAAACTTCAGCTCCGATTTGATCGAAGTGATGTGCGGCCAATATTGCAAGCGGACCAGAGCCAAGGACGGCCATTTTCATAGATTTGTACCCCCAAACTAGGAGTACAAATCTAACATATTAAGCGTGGATTAGAATATCAAAATGGATAAATAGCGCAGTGCTATTATCTGAAATAGACCTTAGTGTCACCTTTATCAATCGCTGAATGCTCTGCAAATCTATAAATGAAATCAATAAAGCTCTGCATAGCTTCAAAGCTAGCTACAGATTTATCGAATTCACACCCATATTGCATGTAAGTAATCCCGTCAGATCCCAGCACTTCTTTACCGTGACGAACGTTCATGATGACTGGAATATAAGATTGATTCGTGAAGTACATTCTCATAGTCACTTCAAAATCTTTCGCTAATTTTTTATCTTTTGATGGATTCCATGGAACCTGAAATGAGCATCCATCCCCTGCGATATCTACCAATGTTACAGGATAGATTGATCCGTTATCATCGATAACTGAATATGCTCCCAGAAAGTTCTGGAATACAACACGGTTAAAAGCTCTGCGCTTTTGTTCAATCGTATCTGCTTTTTTCTTGTTAAAATCTAGTACTTTAAATTCAGACATAATCGTTCTCCGAGTTAGACTTACTGTCCTCATCGGTGAAACGCTGAATTCTTTTACTATTTTTTTAGATAACTAGGTGTCTCGGAAATTTCTTCTCTCATTCGAAGATAGGATTCTAATCTCGACATGATAAGCGTTGTTTCATAAGCGTTTTGGTCAAGTTTAGTGAAGAAAAAACACCCTGGTGAAGTTTCTGTATGGTCACAATTACTGAATTTACATTGAACCGCACCTTCTTCGATATCCGGAAAGTACGTTATTAGGTCTTCCTCTAATAAATCCTCTACCCCGAATGATCTTATCCCAGGAGAATCCATTAAAGACATAGTATCGCAGTCAACAATCTCACTCCATGTTGTCGTGTGAGTTCCTTTTCCAACTCTTCCGACATCGCGGGATAAAAGTTTAATTTTTCCCTCTGAAGCTGCACTGATGAGTTTACTTTTCCCCACACCCGATTGACCTAAGAAGATTGACGTTTTTCCCTGAAGTCTTTCTTTTAAATCAGCTAACCCTAATTCTAAATATTGATTCTTGTAATCTACATTGGCCGCAGAAACTTCAAAACATTCAATACCTAAATTATTCATGCGATCAAATTCAAATTTGATATCAACAAGGGATGGATCGAATTCATCCATCTTGTTAAAAACCATCAATGGACGAATCCCCCACTGGTGAGCACGAACCAGGAATCTATCAACGATTCCTCTTTTATATTCAGGACGAGAAACAGAACTCACAATAACCATCAGGTCACAGTTTGAAGCTGTTACTTTTTTCTTTTGCTCGCGAACAATCAGGCGAAACATTTCATTGGTACGAGGCAGAACTTCAGTGATAGTATTCTTTTCATCGATCATGACATAGTCACCAACAACAATTGAATTCTCATCTCCCTTTAGAAGATTTCCAAGTGCTGTGGCCATAACCATTTCTTTCGTGTCTTCGATTTTACAATCAAATTCACGCTTTCCAGATTTGAATACTCGTGCCTTTCTTAACATGTCATGAAGCCCTCAGGAAAGAATTGTCCTTTGGGATCGTATTTGCTTTTAAGTGCGCGGAAGACACTTTTTTGATGTTCGTTGTAAAAAGGTGCAATAAATTTTCTCTTTAAAAGTCCGATACCATGCTCAGCAAACGGAGAGCCTTTCCACTCTAGTACTTTAGCGTAAAGGGAATCCAGTTGAGCGTTACAGAAGTCATTCTTATCAGGAGTCGGCATAAAGTTAAAGTGCAAATGCGCATCACCAAAGTGGCCAAATAAATTATAGGCTACTCCAACCTTCCCCATCTCTCTGTAATAATTTAAAAGGTCCTCAAATCTCTCAGCGCTGACTTGGACATCCGTCCCTTTTTTTGTCACGCCCATCTGGCTATTTCTCTCGAAAATAGCACGGGGAACGCTGACACGAAGGTCGCGGCACTTAGTGGCATCCATCTCAAAAATATGGTCTTCAGAGATCAAAGTTAAATGGCTCAATAAATTTTCATAAATATCTTCGAACTCATCTTTTTTAATTTCTAAAAAAAGAACGTCTTGATTCTTCCCTGGATTTTTCTCCGGCGGCAAATACGAAAGTGAATTTGAATCAATGAACTCACAAGCGCGCACCTGAGTTCTAAACGCCTGAACCGCTTTAAACACTTCGAGGTGAGGTTTAAAGTCATCTTCCCAACGAGGAAGCAGCATAAAAATATAAGTTTCAGGAAAGTGCTCTATCGTCTTTAAAACCGCACTCTCAATCACACCCAACTGACCTTCTGTCCCTGTCATAAGATCAGTTTCAAATTCCAGTCTTGGGTAAGGAGCATTTTTATAAAGTTTATAGTGAGCGAAATCTGCTTGGTATGTTGTCAGATCAATCCCACACTCTAATTTTTTATCAGCGTGAAGAGTGATGTCTTTGCCTTCATAATCAACAAAAGTCAGTTCAACAATTTGCGAACGAAGATTTTTAAAACCAAAAGATCTCTCTCCCGTACAGCTT
>JBEIPV010000225.1:0-2164 GCA_040376855.1 Bacteriovorax sp. | reverse complement strand
TTTCAACTATCTCTTTATTAGATCGACACTCTGCAAACAATAGACTTTCCACTTGCCTCTCCCCAATCTATATTCCGCCCACATTAGATTTATAGGGGATAAAAAATGAAAAAATCACTGCTTTTAGGACTACTGCTTCTTTCATCAAACGTGTTTGCTTCTACATTTGGAAACATTCAATCTCTTAGCAATAAAAAACTGGAAGCCCTTCGCGCAGAAATGGCCAATCTTGAAATCGTTACTCACTCAGATTTTAAAAAAGTTGTTGTCTTAAAAGCTAAAGGCAACACTCTTCAAAAACAAAGAGAGGCCACTGTTGCTCAGGCCGCTCACACTCTTTGCCGCTTTTTTGACGACGGTGTAGCGATCGGACTTAACACAAAAGACGAAGCTGGAAATCAGGCCGCGATTTTTGATTTCACTGAACCAATGCAGATGACTGACGACGATATTGACTACATTAACTTTGCTTCAGTTGTTAAAAAAATCAATGCTGAATCAGGTGTAGAACTTTACTCGGGAAGCACAAGTGGGAACAACACTTACGGACAAATCATCGGATTCTACGATACAAAAACCAATGAACTTGCCGTTTTTGCCAATACAAACTGCGGAAGCGACAATTAAATAGTAAAAAAAAGGCCATCGGTAAAACGATCGCCTTTTTTATTTAGAATGTTTTTTAATTTTACTGAAGAAGCTCACCAACTAATTTTCCATTATCCATGCCAGTGATTAACACTTCTCTTTCCACATTAGATAATTCCTGATCAGTCACCACTTGAACACGTACATAATTTGAAGAATAACCTTCAAAATGGCCTGCTTTATTTCTTCTTTCGAAAAGAACTTTCGTTCTCTTTCCGATTTGGTCTTCAGAGAACATATTAAGTTTCGCGTCCCCGAACATATTCAGAGTTTTCACGCGGTTTTTCTTCTCAGTTGAATGGATATGGTTGTCCATTTTCGAAGCCGTCGTATTTTTTCTCTTAGAATATGGGAAAACATGGAAGTGAGTCATCGGAAGTTCTTTTAATAAATTAAAAGTGTTTTCGAATTGCTCTTTAGTTTCGCCTGGAAAACCAACGATAACGTCAGCACCAATCCCCGCGTTCGGGAAAGCGGCCATAATTTTACCGATAACTTTTTTATAATCAGCGACAGTGTATTTTCTTCTCATCGCTTTTAGGATTTCATCATCCCCACTTTGAAGTGGAATATGGAAATGGTCTAAAACCTTTGGTGAAGACTTTAGTACTTCAATTAATTCATCTGTAATCGTGTTTGGCTCTACACTTGATAAACGAAATCTCTCTAGTCCTTCAACAGCTAAGACTTGCGCCACAAGATCATGCAGTTTTTCGCCTGATGCTTGCTCGTACTCACCAATATTAACTCCGGTAAGGACAATCTCTTTAAAACCCTGAGAAACGAGTTTTTTAGCTTCTACTACAGCGTCTGCAACCGTGATCGCTCTCGATCTTCCGCGTGCAAAAGGAATAATGCAGAATGAACATACATAATTACAGCCATCCTGAATTTTCAGGAACGCTCTTGTATGTGAATCGGCCGTTGTTGTAGCAGCTCCGTAGAATTGCCAAGACTTATCAACGTGAATCGCGTTTTCTTTTTCTTCATCTAGATATTCAAAAACTTTGTATTTTTCAGAGTTACCAAGAACCAGGTCTACTCCCTGCATTCCCGCGATTTTCTCCGGCTCCATTTGAGCGTAACAACCAGCTACAACAATCTTTCCTTCCGGACTTGATCCATGCGCCTTTCTGATAAGATTTCTGCAGGTAGAATCAGCTGCATCTGTCACTGTACATGTATTAATGAACACAACATCAGCTGGCTCACCAAACTCTACAATGTCATAACCGCGATCCTTAAACCCTTGAGCAATAGATCCTGTCTCAGAAGTATTAAGACGGCACCCTAAAGTATGAAGGGCCACACGTTTATTATTTAAATTTAGCTCAGTATTTTCCATAGTAGAGGGAACATAGTACTCGTTACGCTGGAGATCAAGACCCCTGAAAAAATAATTGAATATTTATGAAAAAATAAATTGACAAAAAAGCTCGTGAACACTATTTTTAATCTCACTTTCGGAAACAAAATGGTCTCTTAGCTCAGTTGGTTAGAGCATCTCCCTTTTAAG
>JBEIPV010000134.1:0-7627 GCA_040376855.1 Bacteriovorax sp. | reverse complement strand
GATCCATCTTTTCCAAAAGAAAATTTCGGAGCACCTCTTGCTTGCAACCTCCTGCCATGGATTGATTCAGATTTAGAAAATGGTCAAAGCCGTGAGGAATGGAAAGCTTCTGCTGAAGGAAATAAAATCCTTCAAAGTGTAAAAGACATTCCTATTGATGGAACTTGTGTGCGCGTTTCTTCAATGAGATGCCATGCTCAGGGTCTGACAATTAAATTAAAAAAGAATATCCCAATGGATGAAATTGAGATGATGCTGGCCGAACACAACCCATGGGTTAAGGTTGTGGCCAACAATAAACCAGATTCAATTAAGTACCTGACGCCGGAATTTGCCAGCGGGAAGCTCACAGTGCCGGTTGGGCGCTTACGTAAGATGTATATGGGGGATGACTATCTCAATGCTTTTACAGTAGGAGATCAGCTTCTTTGGGGAGCGGCCGAGCCACTTCGCCGTATGCTTCATATTATTTTGGAAAATAATACCTGAGTAAAACCCACTGTAGAGTTTTGTACAGATATCGTTTAGACTTAAAGGACATTGCTCCACGGATATAGGACGCAAAAAATAAATCAGGAAGATAGTAAAAATGTTCAAAAAAAATCATGCGAAATTTTTGGGGCCCCTTATTGTTGCAACACTTGTAAGTGGATGCGCAACTCAGGAGCGTTATCCATCATCGGCAGATGAATTAACTTTATCGCAGATTATTGAACAAATAAAAATCACTTCCGAAAAACAAAAACTCGATCACAGTATTTGCAAACCTGCCTATGAAGATCTTTATCAGAGGCTTTTTAACCTGGCCGGCGATACAACATATTTTGAGATGAACGACCTCGCGGCCATAGACCGCGAGATCAAAGCGTCTTTTCTTGCCCGAATCGCTCTTAAAGAAACGTTTAAAGACTTTGATGGCAATGAAGAATGCTTAAAAAGTGCAACGGATGTCTTCAGAGGACTTCGTTATGTCGAAGATTACCTGATTGAGATGCGAATGGCACTTACGCCAAATGCTCCGGTTGAATACACAAATTTAAAAGGCGAATTCCCTTACATGTTGGTGAATCCAAAATACGAAGCTGAGTTTAAGTCTTATGAAGATTTAAAATCAGGAGATGTTATTTTATCCCGCGGGAATGCTTTTTCTTCAGCGGCGATCGCCAGAATCGGAACCAATGATTTTCAGTTTTCTCACTTAAGTTTTGTCTATAAAGATCCAGCTCAAACGGAAACTTATACAACTGAAGCGCACATTGAAATTGGAAGTGTGGTTGCTCCAGTGATTGATCACGTCAGTGGAAAAAACGCCCGTGAAGTGGTTTTCCGTTACCATGATGGAGAGGTTTCTCACCAGGCCTCAAAGTATATTCACGACCGTGTTCTAGCTAAACAAAAAACTAAAAAGACTGTCGAATACGATTTTTCGATGAACTATAAAGATGACGAAAGACTGTTTTGTTCTGAAATCATCTCAAGTGGTTTTAAACATGTCCTGAAGGACGCAGATTACTTTCCGATGTATAAATCGAAATTCTCAGTCGGAATTATCCCTTTCTTAAATACGATTGGAGTTCCGGCCACTAAAGAAAATATCTCGACTTTGGATACGTTTGCACCAGGTGACATTCAGTTTGATCCACGTTTTGAACTGGTTGCTGAATGGAGAAACCCAAAGAAAATGGAAGAAAACAGGCTGAAAGATTTCATTCTGACAAAGATTTTTGAGCGCATGGAAGCTGAAAGTTACAAAATTGATCCTACATTTAAGATGGACGCTCAAGCAAAGACTCTGTGGGTTTTAAGAAGGCTTCCTATCGTTAAAAAGTTTGTTGCCGCTAAGTTCCCGCTTAATATGTCGCCGTCACAATTAGAGCTTTTTATGGCCTTAGATAAGTTGGGAGATGCGATTTATAAAGAGGTCGAAAAAGCTTCACTTGAGTACGATCGACCAATGACGCCAAAAGAAATTTACGCAGTTTTAGATGGCTTTTTTAAGCAAGACTTTGAGACTTATAAGCGTTATAAGAAAGGACAAGAAGTCGGAAAACCTAACTTCCATTTATTGTTTCACCCATAAGGTTGTGCCCATTGTCTCATACAATTGAACAGGCCATTTCAGAACTTAAGGCCGGTAAATTTATTCTCGTTTGTGATGATCAGTCCAGAGAAGATGAAGCTGACCTCATTATGGCCGCTCAGTTTGTCACAAAAGAGCACGTGAATTTCATGATCAATAACGGACGCGGGCTTATCTGTGTTCCGCTTTCAAATGCAACTGCAAAACGCCTAGAGCTTCCCTTGATGGTCCATGAACATGTCGGCACATATGAGACGGCCTTTACTGTTTCAGTGGATGTAAAAAAAGGAACGCACACGGGGATTTCTTCTCACGATAGAGCGCTGACCATCAGTGCATTGGGAAGTCTTGAATCTGTCGCTTCAGACTTTGTTCGTCCAGGGCATGTGTTTCCCTTGATTGCCTGGGAAGAAGGTGTTCTCGTTCGTCCAGGACACACTGAGGCCTCTGTAGACCTGATGAAACTAGCTGGCTTAAATCCAGTGGCCGTTTTATGTGAAACGCTCTCAAGTGACGGAATTCCTCTTAAGGGAGCTCTGCTTGAAGAGTTCGCACGCACGTTTTCAATCCCGATTATTTCAATCGTCGACCTTATTGCTTACAGACGTGAGCGCATTATTTCTTAAGAAAACTATTTAAATAAGCGTGAAGTGCCGGGATATCATCTTTTAATTGAGGAAAGTCAGGCATTACATCAGAGTCTCTTTTTGGTTTGTAACCAGCAGGGTAATCGCGGGTTAAAACTCGGTGAGTGATGAGCTCCAGACTTGATCCGGCAATCGCAGGTCCAATACTGCCATCAAGAGATGGATTGGGGTTATGGCAGGCAATACAGTTAGAGATGTAGACGCCTTTTCCACGTGCTTCAAGGGCCGACAATGGTTGTTTTGGAGTATCGTTTTTTTGGCAAGAAACTAGTGAGAGCATTCCTGCCCCCACTAGAATTAAAAATTTAACATTTTTTAAAATCATAAAATTAGAATTTCTGTACACCAAATTCAATTACGAAGTAAAGAATCACTGTTAGTAAAATTCCCATGTGAACAACACCTTTAATAGATGTAATTTTTAGGTAATCTGTTTTTCCTTTAATCGCGTTTAGCTCTAGAGCTCCAATGATGACAAGAAGAACTAGAAGAAGAAGTTTTCCGTTGTACTCTGGGTTAACTTGAGCTGGAAGGTGAGAAGCTGCTCCCATGAAAAACAACATTGGAAGTGAGAAAAGTGTATTGTGACGAGAAGCTAGTCCCGCTTTTCCTGCAGCTGCAGCAGCTTCTGGAAGAGCAGCGCCACCGTTAGCAACTTGGTTTGCTGAAGCGATTACGATTTTTTGGTTAGGCCAGATGATAAGCCAAACGTTTAAGAACATGATTGTTCCAAGAAGTGCCCCAGTTCCGATAAATGCCCACCAAGATGAAGCGAACATATAGGCCCCACCTAAAGCTTTACCTTTAACGGCCAGAATAGCTACACCCGAAATAAATGTAACAAGTGCTCCGTATCTGAACCATCCAAGAACTCTTGGAACTAATGTTCTAACAGCAACACCACGTGATGATTTAATTTTATCGTCAGCATCTAGTTGTTTAAACCATTCACCTTGAACAAAGTTAAAATAATAAAGCATTCCAATCCAGATAACTCCAGCAAAGTAATGAACGTAGCGAAGAAACATTTCGTAGCCTGCGGCCGAAAATAGTGAAAATGTCATTGGTCCCCCAAAGGTTAAATGATGTATTTATAAATTTTAATTATTAGTAACATTCAAATAGAATAGATGACTAAAGTCAACGAATATACATCGTATAGGTCGTAGATTCCTGTGCGATTTTTTAAAAACTAAATAAAAGATTTGAGCTTAATAAAAAAATCATTCGGGCGAAATGGCTTCGTTACAAAATCATTCATCCCGATGGCCTGCAGTGAAGCCACACTTTCTGTCATAACATCGGCCGATAGACCAATAATAGGGGTGTCCTTATTGAACTCTCTGATCTTTTTTGTCGCTTCAAAGCCATCCATAAGTGGCATGTGCAGGTCCATAAGAATAAGGTCATAGCGAATAGCACGTACATGGTTCACGGCCTCTAAACCGTTAATAGCAACGTCTACTTTAAGGCCCCATTTCTCCAGGAACTTCTTTGTCACGATAATATTGACTTGATTGTCTTCCACTAAAAGGATTCTTTGACCTTCAAAGCCAACTTGTTCTTTTTGAGATGAATTGTTTGATACGTTCATGGCGACTTCCGGTCTAAGGTTAAAATGGATAGTGTAAATAAAACTAGTCCCTTGATTGTGATTAGACACGACATCAATGCGACCATTTTGAATTTCAACTAACCGTTTAGTGATAGCAAGGCCTAGGCCTGTTCCACCATACTTACGTGTATGGTCACTTTCTGCTTGAGTGAAATCTTTAAAAATTTCACGTTGCTTATTTTTATCAATTCCAATACCAGTATCGCTGACTTTAAATTCAATGATACAAGAATCTTCTTTTTTCTGCTTCAAGCGCACATTTAGAATGACTTCACCTGACTCCGTAAATTTAAGAGAGTTACTTAAAAGGTTATTTAAGATCTGAGTATTTCTGAACTCATCACCAATAACTTCTTCCGGAATCTTTGAGTCAAATTCTAAAAGTAGTTTCAGGTTTTTTTCATTGGCCTTGGGACGGTGAATTTTTAAGATATTTTCACACAGTCCTTTCATATTGAAGAGTTTCTTTTCTAAGACAATTTTTCCCGATTCGATTTTATTGTAATCTAAAACTTCGTTTACAATGTGAAGCAGGTTATCTGCCGAGTATTTAATGGTCTCTAAATCTTCTCTGATTTCCGACTTTGGGTTTTCATCCAGGATGATGTTGATCATACCGATGACACCATTTAATGGCGTTCTGATCTCGTGACTCATGGTCGATAAGAAATTAGACTTCGCTCTGGCCGCATCTTCAGCAAGTTCTTTAGACTTCGTCAGGTTCTGTTCGATTTTTTTTCTTTCTGAAATATCGCGCACAACTGCCTGATAAATGAATTTATCGTTAACTTCGATGTAGTGAAGGTGCATTTCAGCGAAGAAGGGGAGTCCTGATCTCAGGCAAAAACACTCAAATTTCACCATTTTTTTATACTTAACTTCGCGGACCTTGATTTCAAATAAGTTACTGTTGTCGGTAGAATTTAAGTCTTTGATCGAAAAAAAATCATATAAAGGAGTGTTTAAAAGCTCTTTTTTCGAGCGCTTTCCAAAGAGGTCTAAACTCTCCGGATTACAATCAATAATTTCATTAGCATTGAATAAAATAACAGCGTCACTTGAGTTTTCAAAAAGTGATTTAAATTTTTCTTCTGATTCACGCAGTTCAAAGGTTTTATTATCGGCAATCTTATTGGCCTTTACGCTGATGAGTTTTAAATTTAAAAAGAACCCCGTAAAAATCACACTAAAAAGTGATCCCACTAAAATTAACAATGCATTTTGCGAACTATGTGATGTGACATAACGGAGAGTTTCATTCCAATCAATGGTAAAAGTATGATCGGCGAGTGATACCGTTGAGATTCTTGTGTATGACGAAGGTGTTGATCTCAGACGCTGATCGATGACCTTGCTGTAAACTTTTCTTTGTTCAAAATTCGTTTCACCATCAAAGATGTCAATATCGATGGCCGGGTATCTGGTTTCGGCCACAGATTTAAAAAAGACATCCATTTCAATCGGGGCGATAATCCATGCAATAAAACGATCATTTTTTTTCACGGAATTGATTAAAAACGAAACTAACCTTTCATTTTTTCCGTCTAAATTAATTCTTATCGCTGATGATAATATCGGTTTATCGCGATTCATAGACTGCTGAAGCAGCCCAAAGATCTCGGGGTGATTTAACAGGCCTTCGAAGCTTTGATTAAAGTTTAAATTTTCAGGATAGATGTATGATGGTTTTTTTAACCCTTCAACTTGCGGATAAATAATCCCAACGCCATCAACACCACTAATATTGTCGATAACAGAAATGGACGTGACATACTGGGCCCATTCTTCCTTTGAAACATTCTCCGATCCAGCGACAAATCCAGACGCACCTTTGATTGAGCTTTCATAGATGCTCATTTTCTCAATCAATCGATACTCAAAATCACGGGTTAAATCTGAAACAATCTTCTCATTCGCAAGGTCTTTTTGAGTGTGATAATGGTAATAAACGACACCCGTAAGCAACCAGAACGAAATTAAAGGTGCCAGGGCGCTTTTAATAAGGTTGGTTTTTTTAAAACCTTCCAGCGATAAGGCCGTAATACCAATCGACAGCAGGAAAAACTGCATAGAAAGCATGTTATCCTGAAAATTTCCCAATGAAAAAGGCCCTGTGTGGCCCACTAAAAACCAATTCAAAATGCAAGCAATGGCAATCAGTGAATAATAAATCCCCATAACTGAGCCAAAAATGGCCGGGATTAATATCGCTAAAAACAGCACGTAAATATACGGCGCCATAACTTCGTATTTAAATAACAGCGTAAAACCTGTCGCCATAACAGGCGCAAAAAAATCGAATATACGGTGCTTTTCACGTCCAAAAGCAATGAATGCCGGAAGGAAAATGAGAATACTAATCAGATCTCCCGAATACCAGGTCAAAAAATGCGTAAAATACGTCGTCTCTGGAATAATCCCCAAATAATAGAGATTTGTGACTCCAATTAAGGCCGAAAATATCGGCGCTAATAGGCCCACTAAAATAACCATCGCTAAATGCGACTGGTATTCGAAATATTCTTCGATTAAATCGCGGAATGATTTAAAAAGATAATATCCGATATAAGCTTCAACGGCGCTGGCCGTACAACTGATAAAATTTTGATAAAAAGTGCCTTCATGGGTAATTCCTAGAAGGAATTTTGCCAGGAAAATAACGGGTAAATAACGGACCCCAAAAACGATCAAAATGGCGATGCTTAATCCGGCCGGTATATAAAAGGCCGAGGCATGACCAGGAGTCGCTGTCACTAAAAGGGAAAATTCGGCAACGTAAAATGAGACCACACCAACAATGATGGAAAGTACGAGAAATTTTAGTATTTCGGAAAGATTAGGCTTTGAATTCATTGTTAATTGTTATCGCATATTGGATGAAATGTGACTAGTTTTTGTTTAATTTTGGCCTTAGATTCGGCATATTCTTTCTACCCGATAATAGCAATTATCTGGTAGAGACGCAGTATGTAGAGATTTGAGGGCTTATAAAAAATCTTAATCGTGTTTGATATTCTTTTCAAGTGCATATCGAATTTTATCTTCAAATTCTTGCAGTCCAAATGGCTTGATAATATGGTCCTGGATTCCATAACCCAGCAATGTCATAATATCTTCGACCTCATCACGGCCGGTAATAACAACGGTCACAGCAGATTTTGTGCGCTGACTGACCGGATGATTTTTGATGAATTCAATGACGTCCAGGCATGTGCCATCATCAAGGTTCCAATCCAAAAGCAGCAAATCGTAATCATTTTTTGCCAGTTTTTGGCAGGCCTCTTT
>JBEIPV010000036.1:0-25502 GCA_040376855.1 Bacteriovorax sp. | reverse complement strand
TCGAGATTGATCAAGATTTCGCCTTCTCTTGTTAGTGAGAAGGCGATGTTATGAGATACTGGAAAAAAGTCATTGTGCTGTTTCGTAACTAAAGTCAGGGTAACATTATTGCAACTTTTCATCAGGACTCTTGCAAGTCTTGCCGTATCCATAGATCTCCATTTTAGATTAAGCTAGGACGCCCCTTAGGAATCGCATCGATTAATCGTTTAGTATAAGCATTGGCAGGATTATTATAAATCGTGTCCGGGTCAGAAATTTCAACAATCTTTCCAGCGTTCATAACAGCGATCTCATCAGAGATGTATTTTACAACTGAAAGGTCATGCGAAATGAAAATATAAGTTAGTCCAAGATCATCTTGAAGATCTTGAAGTAAGTTTAAAACTTGTGCTTGAACTGATACGTCCAGAGCAGAAACAGACTCATCACAGATTAAGAATTCAGGATTCAGTGTAAGTGCTCTAGCGATACAAATACGTTGTCTCTGTCCACCTGAGAACTCATGTGGGTATCTGTTAAGTGCATCTCCATTAAGACCTACTTTTTCTAAAAGTTGAGCGGCCATAAGAAGTTGTTCTTTTTTATTAGCGCCAATGTTGTGGATAACCAGAGGCTCAGTGATGATATCACCGATTGTCATACGAGGGTTTAAGCTCGAGAACGGATCCTGGAAAATGATCTGCATTTGACGTCTTAGAGCACGCATTTCTTCCGGGCTCTTGTTAACAATGTTTTCACCGTGGAATAAAATCTCTCCCGCAGTTGGCTCAATTAAACGAAGGATCGCTCTACCAAGAGTTGTTTTCCCGCATCCTGACTCTCCTACCAGACCAAACGTTGTTCCTTTTCTAACTTTAATAGAAACACCATCAACAGCTTTGAAGTCAGTCACTTTTGTTCCAAATAATCCACCTTTAATTGGGTAGTATTTTTGAAGGTCTTTGAGCTCAAGGATAACCGGATTTTTTTCTTCAGTGATGATACGTGGAGTTTTGTAATCTACTAGTGCTTTGTAGAAAGCATCTTCATCTTTTAAAATCGCTTCAACAGTTGGAAGACGTTTTGGGTTCTTGTCGATTTTTGGACGACAAGCTAGAAGCCCTTTTGTGTATGGGTGTTGTGGGTTTTCAAACAGGCCTTTGCAGCTTTGTTCTTCAACCTTATCCCCTCTGAACATTACGGCTACATCGTCAGCGATATCAGCAATAACTGAAAGATCGTGAGTGATGAATAGCATACTCATTTTATGTTTTTTCTGAAGTTCGATCATCAGGTCAAGAACCTGCTGCTGAATCGTTACGTCCAGGGCCGTTGTCGGCTCATCACAGATAAGAAGTTCTGGTTCACAGGCCATCGCCATTGCGATCATCACTCTTTGTTTCTGACCACCAGACATTTCGTGTGGGTATGCGTTTACTTTTTTAGAAGGATCTGGAATCCCTACTTCTGTTAAAAGTTCGATTGTTCTTTTTCTAGCGTCTGCTTTAGAAATATTTTGGTGAAGAAGAATTGTTTCATCAATCTGATCCCCAACAGTGTAAACTGGGTTTAAACTTGTCATCGGCTCCTGGAAAATCATTGAGATTTTATTTCCACGAATCGCGCGCATTTCTTTCCAGCTCATGTTTAAAAGGTTTTGGCCTTTATAAAGAATTTCTCCAGTAACGTTAATCCCTTTGTGATCTGGAAGAAGTCTCATAATCGCAAGTGATGTAACTGATTTACCTGAACCAGACTCTCCAACTAGCCCCATCGTTTTTCCGTGTGGGATATTCAAGTTAAGATTCTTAACGGCCTTAACAACATTTCCATCAGACATGAAAGTCACGTTAAGGTTTCTGATTTCGAGAAGATTTTTGCTAGAAGACACAGTCATACTATTTCCTTAAAAAAACTTGGTACTGAAGTTAATGAGAACCAATTTTTTGCGTGAGTCTATTTTAGAAAGTTTGCCAAGTCAAACTTTTATCTACCGCAAAAAACATGTGCAATTATATTTCATTCCCGCGCAATGAAGCAAGACACAAATATTGTTACAAAACTTTAAAGTATTTATAGCATTTTTGTTCCGAAAAAGTCGGACTTTTCTCTTATAAAATTGGGAAATATCTTTTAAATTCTTACCGCAGTGATTCAACAACTCTTAAGCGAGTTCGCTGTAGCCGAAAATCTTTTCAGACAAAAATAAAATCATAGCTAAAATTGGGAATATCAGACCGATCAAGCTGGCAAAACCCCACCCACCAGTTAAATAGGCCCATCCTCCTAAAGCTGAACCCACTGCACCACCAATGTAAACGATGGCCAGGTATAATCCATTAAGTCGACTTTGATTCTTTGGATCAATCATAAAAATGGCCCTTTGACCTAGAACAAGGTGCATCGAAACTCCAGCATCGAGCAAATTGGCCGTCAGAATTAAAACAAGCAAGGCCCAAAAACTTCCAGGAACTAAAAAATGATTTATGACAAATGAGAGAATCACAGATGAGAAGGCGAAAAATGTTGTCTGCCTCGACCAACCTTTATCGGCCAATTTTCCAGCGTATGGAGCGGCGGCTGCTCCGGCAAGACCAGCGAGTGCAAAAACGGCGACGCCTTTTTGAGTGAAATGAAAAGCAGAATTCACCAGCATCATCGGAGCAATCGTCCAGAAAAAACAAAAGGCACCAAACATACAGGCCTGATAAGTTCCTCTGCGATGTAGTGTGCGAGTTTTCATCATCAACTCTTTCATCGACCAAATTAACTGTGAGTATTTTAGCGTTGTGTGTTCTGGTTTTCTCTCCGGTAAGACGATATAGAGTCTCCACAAAAGAAGTGTCATAAGAGCAGCGGAAAAATAAAACACAGCATGCAACGAAACCATATCAGTTAACAAACTTGCAATCGGACGAGAGAGCATTATCCCCAGCATCAGTCCACTCATTAAACTTCCAATCACCTGTCCTCTTAAAGCTCTGTCATACAAATGAGTCGTGTACGGAACAATGATCTGAACTGAAGAAGCACCAAGGCCTACCAACATAGAGGCGATAAAATAAGGAACGAGTGATTGTGAAGCACCTAAAAGAATTTCAGAGACAATCGTGACTCCGATCATAGTGAGAATGAGTTTTTTATTTTCAACTAAATCACCCATTGGAACAATAAATAATACTCCTATTCCGTAACCAATTTGAGTCAGAGTCATAACCAGACCAGCGGCCTCAGGACGAATTCCTAAAGCGTGTGCCAGGGCGCCAAGAATAGGTTGAGCATAATATATATTAGCTGCCATCACACCGACGGCGAATGACATTAGAAGGATGAAACTCTTTTTCATTTAGTGGCCTTTGAATTTGTTGATTCTAATTTAACAACTTCAAAGGCCTTTAGAAACTTTTTAATTAAAATGATATTTTTACCGGAACAGCAGTTACTGCACTTAGACCATCACCGACTTCACCGTAGTAAGACCCATTCCCCCAGCAATACACATCTTCGTTATCATCCATTACGCAAACTGAATTCTCTGCGACTTGTATGTCGATTAACTTTTTGCCACTAAGGACACCTGAGGTAACTACAGCTGTTGGAGTGTTTGAGTCAGCGAGCCCGTTATCTCCTAACTCTCCTCCTTGCCCATAACCAAAACAGTAAGGGAGGTCATCACTTGCAATCACACAAGTCGTGTAACCACTGCTCGCGATTTTTTTTATTGTTTTTCCATTGAGAACACCCGACATATCAACTTGCACCGGGATGTTACTACCAGCACCTGCTCCCATTCCTAATTGCCCAGACTGATTATCACCCCAACAATAAGCATAATCATCCTCTGCTATTCCACAGACACTACTTCCTTTATTAATTAAACTTTTAATTTTTTTATTGAGAGATATCGCCACTGGTATATTTGAATTTGCAAATGTGCCATTTCCAAGTTGTCCGTCGCCGCCATTGCCCCAACAATAAACCATATCGTCATCTGCAATAACACATGCTAGTCCTGAATTTAGATGAAGTGATTTGATTTTTTTTCCATTTAAGACACCCGCAGTGCTGACTGCGACAGGAGAGCGTTGGTTGCTATTGCTTCCATTACCTAAAAGTCCATCACCACCATCTCCCCAGCAATAAACTTGCTCATCACTAGCAAGCGCACAAGTTGTCTCGTTTCCGATGGCCAGACTCTTGATCGTTTTACCACTTAAAACACCTGTCATATCAACCATTGTTGGAACTGAACTACTGTTATTAGTTCCATTTCCAAGCTGGCCGACAATATTTCTCCCCCAACAATAAACGTTGTCATCATCCATCAAAGCGCAGACGTGATTGTCATCTCTGGATGATTCTATTTGCTTAATATTCAAGCTTCCAAAGTCATAAATGAATTTGAGCCCGCTCTTCACAGCTCCACAATAAAGCTCTCCATTACTTCTTTGAACGCAAATTCGAAAGTCTTCTGACTGGTTTGCATATGTTTTTATGAAAACTCCATCTTGAATTAACTCTTCAGATAATCCAGAAATAGTTGAAACCGGATAATTGACAGTCTCTCTGCTGTCATTACCCAATTGACCTTCATTCTGCTCTCCCCAACAATAAACTTTCTGGTCGTTAGCAATCGAGCAAGAATATGAATGCCCCACAGATAATTTTGTAATCGTCTTTCCAATAAGTGCACCTGTTGTAACAAGTGAGACAGGGACAGAAAAATAATAGTTAGAATCGTCGTTATTCCCTAAACTTCCACGGCCCCAGCAATAAGGAAGATCATCATTGGCAATGGCACACGCTTTGTCATTGTTGGCATACAGGTCTTTGATTGTTTTTCCACTCAATACACCACTGGTCACAACCGCAACGGGCACGTTAGATGTATCATCATTATTGTTACCTAATTGTCCGGCATAGCCATCACCCCAGCAATACACCTGATCATCATCAGCAATGATACAAGCGAACCAACCAGAAACGACCAGTTTTTTAACCGTCTTTCCCCCTAGCGCAACAGCTGTAGGTACACTACTAAAACTTGATGTTGTACCATCACCAAGTGAATCCCTTCCATTGCTCCCCCAGCAGTAAACTTTATTATCATCGGCGAGAATGCAGCCAAAACTTGATCCAAGTGAAACTTGTTTTGCTTTTTTACCAGAGAGAACACCTGAAAAGTCTACGGCCTTTGGAACAGCAGAGCTAAATAAATTATTAACTCCGAAGGCAGCATACTGCGCCCTTCCCCAACAATAAACCTGGTCATCACTCGCAATTGCACATAATAGAGAGTTGGATTTAGAAATAGATTTTATCGCTCTTCCGCCCAAATCTCCTCCGGCCACCAGAACCGGAACATGTGACTTCACATTCGTATTATTTCCTAATACTCCATACACTCCTTCACCCCAACAATAAAGATTGTCGTTGCTGGCAATGGCACAACTATTATCTCCAGAACTCAGTAATGACTTTACTGTCATCCCGGCGATGTTAACGGCAACAGGAACTGCTGAGGAATAATCAGTGCTACCATTACCTAATTGTCCTTTATCATTTTCTCCCCAGCAATAAACCAGATCATCGCTTGCAATCAAACAACCATGAGCGTCTCCCAAACTGATCGTTTTGACGGTTTTGCCACTTAAGACGCCCGTCATATCAACAGGTGAAGGAGTCGCATAATTATCTGTCTCACTACCAACTGCTGTCTCTAATCCCCAACAGTATGGAAGACCATCAGTTGTAATAACACATGTCATGTATTGAGAGGCGTATACATCACGAATGAGTTTATCATTTAAGTGAATCTTTCTTGTTCTCATAAGAGAAGCAGCATCTTCAGGATGATCGGAGACAGAATTCCCCCAACATAAAATATCATTCTCACTTTTATTTAAACAGTAACCTCCAACTAAAGAAGATAAAAATGTACCAGCTCCAGTTGATGTTAATGTATTGCCAGGAGTGTCTTGTTCAAAAACTGGTTTTTTAGGGTTGCTGACAAAAATAAAATTACAACTCGCAAAAGATAACAGCATCACAGACCATAATAAGGCCTGAATTATTTTTTTAGCTTTCTCAATGACCTGCATTTCCAACACCTGTTTATTTTAAATATTATGAAAATATTAAGGTGAATTTAGCTTACAATGAGAATTATATGGTGGTGAATGATCCGCAGAAGTAATCTTCGTCACTTCAATGAACAACATTAAGAAGCTCATAAATACTGTCTATTTAAAACAACTAAATTTCATTGGCCCAATTGCCCATTTAAAGTGGATAATTGTGAGATCGAAACATGTGTTATACAGTGAATTCATTTTAACATAGGAATAAATGATGGATATACCAGTATTAGGACTCGGAACATTTAGACTTAAAAATGAAGTCGCTTTTAATTCTGTAAAGACAGGACTTGAAGTTGGTTATCGCCATATTGATACAGCTCAAATTTACGGCAATGAAGCCACTATCGGCTCTGCTATTATTGAGAGCAAAATTAGCAGAGAACAACTTTTTATCACTACTAAAATTTGGATTGATAATTTATCAGCAGAAAAGCTCATTCCTAGTTTAAAAGAAAGTCTCTCTAAGTTGCAAATGGACTATGTAGACCTGACACTTATTCATTGGCCTTCTCCTTCAAACGCAGTCCCTTTAAAAGAATCCTTGCTTGCTCTTATGCAGGCAAAAGAAATGGGACTGACAAAGGAGATCGGTCTGTCTAATTTTACAATCCCCCTTTTAAAAGAGGCCATTGAAATTACCGGACCAGATGAAATCTTCACCAATCAAATTGAAGTTCATCCTTATTTGCAAAATAAAAAACTTATTGATTTCTGTAATAACGAAGGCATCTTTGTCACGGCCTATATGCCACTTGCTTATGGTAAAGTTGTTCAAGACAAAACACTCATGGCCATTGGGGAAAAGTATGGAGTCACTGCTGCTGACGTGACCTTAGCATGGCTTCATCAACAGGATTTAATCATCATCCCGTCATCGACCAAAAGACATAATTTGGAAAACAACCTGAACTTTCCTGAAATCACTTTCAGTAAAGATGAATTAAAAAAGATAGCGGCACTTGATATTGGCGAAAGGATTGCCAATCCAGATTTTGCTCCGGATTGGGATAAATAATTTTATAAAATGTGAGAGAGCTCCATAAGCATTTTTGCCCAGCCTTCTTTTGTTTTTTCTCTATACTCAGGTAAAACTCCTGAATGCTTGAGAGTCAATTCACAGCCATCATTAACATCAAACACATCAATCTCAACCTTCGTTGAGATTGATGAGTATTGTGGAACTAAAAAAGTAAAAGCTAAACGATGAGGTCTTTTAATTTCTAAATACTCACCTGTATGAAGAATATCCTCACCTGCCCTTCTATCGACAAAAATATATTGTCCTCCCACTTTGGGATCCACTTCAGCTTTAACCATCTCTCCAGTGGGAGTTCTGAACATGAACTTGGCCGCAGTCTTAGCATTTAAGAATGCATCGAAGACAACTTCAGAAGAAAATGTGTAATGATGAATGACGGTGACGTAGTCAGTTTGTTTTTCCATAAAATTCCATTGTATTAGTGACAGAATCTTTTAAAACTCTATCTGCCGTCATTTCTCTAATCAACGAAATATTAACTTAATTTTTAGGATTAAATGCCAAAAAGGGCTTTTTAAACTGACTCTAGAATATTTATAAGTTTGTGTGTATCGGCCTTCTGAAGAATCAATAATTCATTATAAGGATCGGTCTCAATGTCCAGGGCCTCGGCAATCGCCGGCTCTGTTTTTGTCCCATCCATACGAATCCCCATCACTGTCTCTTTAAAGAGCTCACCACCAAGTTTTAGGAGGCGCTCTTCTACTTGAAAATGTTTGTAGGCCTTTTGCTCTACAACTGGTCTATTTTGAGCAAAGACTTCAAAAGGCACTCGCCCTTGATTGAAATTAACAATGAGTGTTTCAAGTCCATCAACAAAAGATCTTAAGCTCTCGAACTCTTCATGATTTTCATAATGTGATTTCAAAGAAGCTTCCAATTCATTAAGATCGCTCGCATACATAAGAACGTCGACATCTGAATTTTTAGTATGAATCCCCAGAGGAAAGGTACCGGCAATAAAAGGAGTGTAGTTTTTAAAGCTTCTTAAGATATTTGAGTCTTCGATAGCGCGAAAAACAGTTTTATTTTCTTCAACTCTAATCACTGACTCCAGTGACATGTGATGAAACTTTAAGTTTCTCTCGCCTAAGTCTATTTCAAATTCCTGGTTGAAATCTTTTTTTAGTCCGCCAAGATCGAGTTTTAAATGTTTGTATTTTTCTTCAAGCTCAAGAAAGCTCAAGTCACAAACCACTTCAATGTGCTCAAACCCTTCTTTCGTTGGCTTCGAGGGTTTTGGAGCAGGAAGCTCCACCACATCAATCACCCAATGCTTAAAAGCAATTGAAGAATTAAGTTTGAAGGTAGCAATCGGTCTTCCATTAACGTCACTTTCAATCAGCAGTTTTCCAAAACTTAAAAAATTATTTTTCAATTCTTCATAACGCTTAAGAGAGTCCACTCGATAGCACAAATGATCAATGTCCCAGTGAGGGGCAATTTCAACATGTGACTTATCCAAAGTTAAAAATAACTTTTCTAAAAAATCGATTGCCTGTGCTTCAAACCTAATTTTATTCATCATCATTATCTAATTGGAGACTAGGCCTCCAGGGCCTTTTTTATTTCACTAACAAGAACCGGATCCTGAGGATCGATGTCCGGAGCAAAGCGCCCGATCACCTGACCATTTTTACTAATAAGGAATTTTTCAAAATTCCATTTAATATCATGAGCAGCTCCACTCAAAAGATTATTTTCTTTAAGTAGGGACATCAATTTTCCATCTGGATTAACAGTGGCGTCTTTTTTCGTCTCAGTTAAGTATTTAAACAAAGGGTGTTGCCCTTCTCCCTTCACAATCATTTTTGAAAACATCGGAAACTGCACGCCATATGTTGAACGACAGAATTCGTGTATTTCATTATTTGATCCAGGCTCCTGAGCTGCGAATTCATTTGCAGGGAATCCTAAAACTTCCAGACCTTGTGATTGATAATCTTTATAAATTTTTTCCAAACCATCATACTGCGGTGTTAAGCCGCATTGTGAAGCAACATTCACCACCAAAAGAACCTTCCCTTTATAATCAGAAAGACCTTTATCTTCGCCCGTAATAGTTTTCACATTAAATGAATATAGATCAGAACTCATACTATCTCCTAAAAGATTTAAATTTTGCTTGAATGAGATCTTTTAGGTTAGCCGCTTTGTTTTGAGTTGTAATGAAAAATCCTAATACATAAAACGATTTTTCGGTAATGTTGTATTGACCAAACATAGTTTGGTTTATGTAACCTTCAGATCCACCGTTACTTGAACTGACAGTGCAGACCGTTTTTGAGCAGAACGTAATGTCATAACTCATATCACCTTCAGTCACAGATGTTTCCACAAGTGCTTCTAACCCTCTGGGTTCATCAGCGATTTTAAAGGCGCTACCATCCTTTTTCAGCTCAATTTGTTGCTGCTGAAGCTCATTAGCTGGCTCGCAAACCAACTCTGTTCCCAGAGTGCACAAATAAGTTTGAGTTCCGACAAGAGCTGTCACTGTATCATCATCGGCGTATGCTGCAGCTGAGATTGTTAATAGAGACACTAAACACAACATTAGTTTTTTCATCATTCATCCTTGTTTGATTGTTTTTTATTAGAGAAAGGCCTGCTCTTTGTCATGAGTCATTATTTTATGATACTGAACTTGCAGCATTTCAGGTGCTGCGCACTCACCATTTTTATCAAACTTGATATCGCCTAAAACTGTTTTAAAAATGGCCTCTCGAGTGTGTCCGATAAGTTTTACATCATTTAAACTATTCGTTGCCTTAATGGCCTCTTCAACAACTTGCAATTGAGCATAGGCCTGAGGGGCCATGCAGTAACCTAAGGTATCTTCTTCAATCGAAGAAGTGCGAGATAAATACTGCTCCATGAGCTCATCAATTCCACAGTACATATTTTTAAGACCTAGGTGCTGGACAACAGAAACACCAATCTTTTTAGGATGAAAACCAACGGCATTAATGGCCCTAATAACTCCCAACGAATCGGAAGCATAGGCCGCAATATACACCACCTGAGGCTTAAGAATTTTCAACTCCTCTGCAAGAGCAGTGAAATCAGAAGTTTTTAGTGAATAGTTGTATTCAAAAATCAAGCGATGAGAATTTTTAGTTATATTCTCTCTAGCTCCTGCAACTGAATTTTTTGTACACTCTGAATCGGCCGCAATAATGGCCACAGAACTATTTTTAGATAGGCTTTTAAAAAAACTTTCTGTCAAAATCGTATTCGGTTTTGCTTCAGTTGGGATCATTGAAAAACAATTGGTGACTCCATTGATCTTACTCATCAGACTTACAAAAAATTTCTGTCTTTCGGCCATCATGGGAACCACTGTAGAAGTTGAAGCAGATCCATATCCACCGATCACAACATCCACTTTTTCGACATCTAACAATTGCTTGTAAAGATCAGCAGCTTTATGAGCATTTGATTTATCATCCATGCACACCAACTCCACTCGTCTACCTAAAAGCCCGCCTTTTCTATTCACATTTTCTTCCCATAACTTATGAGCAAGAAAAGCTGATTGTCCAAATGCTCCAAAGGCACCGGTGAGCGATAAGCTGTATCCTATTTTGATTGATGTCATAAAGCGATCCTTGCACGACAAAGTTTGTAACAAGAAAAAAGCCTAGCGAAGCCAAATCTGCTTGTAAATATCATTTATTGATGATTTTATAATCTTTAGGTGCTCTTAATTACGAAATGTTATACTAAAGTAATCAGGTTCAATTCATTCAAAGGATCTTCATGGCCATCTCTATTAATCGCATTGATCATATCGTCTTCACTGTAAAAGATATTGCGAAAACTCTGCAGTTTTATAAGTTAGTACTCGGCATGCAAGAAGAAACTTTTGGAGAAGGAAGAAAAGCGTTAATTTTTGGAAATCAAAAATGGAATTTGCATCAAAAAGATTTAGAATTTGAACCAAAAGCAAATGCACCTACTCCTGGTGCTATCGACATTTGCTTAATTTCTGAAAACTCTTTAGAAGATATTATTAAATGGCTAGGTGAATGCAAAGTTGAAATTGTTGAAGGCCCAATTATACGAACGGGAGCAACTGGAAAAATCAGGTCTATTTATTTTAGAGACCCCGATCAAAATTTAATCGAAGTCTCAAACTATATCTAAAGATGTTTTTTGATAAAGATACTTAAAAGTTTTTTATCCTGTGCTTTATCAGAACGCAGCCATGCAATAGCAGACACCAAATCTGCAATCTTAAAGGCCATCTCACGGGCCTCAGACTCTAATGCTGTATCTCCTTGAGTAGATAAGTTCACAATCCAGTCATTTAATTTTTTGAGTCTCTCCTCAAGGGTATTTTTTATTTCTCCTGCATCCATTTTTTTTAATTCAGTATTTAAAAAGCTCACCACTAAAGGCCATGACTGATCTTTTTTTAGCGCGCGCAATAAATCCAAACTTAAAACATTTGTCGTTCCTTCCCAGATAGAAAAAACCTGATTGTCTCTATATAAAGTTGGAATGCCGCTGTCTTCGATATAACCCACTCCACCGAAAACCTCTAAAAGCTCACTCGTCCACTGAACTGTTCTTTTAGCTGTATAAAGCTTAAGCACAGGAGTTAGAAGTCTCAAAATACGATTCAAATCTTCACGGGCCATGTTAAGTGAATTGTTCGCTTCAAACACTTCTTCATTTCCAAAAATCTCGGCCACTAAAAATGTAAAATAGAAACAAGCATGAAAATCGGCATTAGCATCATTTAAGATTCGGGCATTCAGAGGATGCTCTTCGATTTTTTTTCCAAAGGCCGATCTCTTTGATGAATAGTCTCTTGCAAGCGAGAGGATTCTTCTAAAAGCAGCAATGGACGTTACTGAATTATAAAGCCTGGTGACATTAAACATAGATGAAATCTGCTTAACTCCATCTCCCACACTTCCTACCAGTGTCGCCTTAGTCCCCACTAATTTAAGTTCTGCTGTCGGCAGTGCTTTTGTTCCTAATTTATCTTTTAGGCGAAGCACTTCAATATTGTTAAGCGACCCATCGGGTTTGTTGATCTCAATATAAAAAAGTGAAAGGCCACGACTGCCTTGAACACTTTCGCCTTTGTCGTCTTCAATTCTTGCCAAGGCCATCGACATTTCACTTGTGATCGCAGACGTGAACCATTTCGTTCCAAAGAGTCTCCATTCCCCATCAACTTTTCTCGCGATGGTTTCTGAATGAGAAACATCTGATCCACCAGCTCTCTCTGTCATCCATTGCCCTGATGTCCAAAACTCAGATGCTTTATCGCTAGTTAAATGTGAAAACGTTTTTTTCAATTCTTCCGATGCATAAAGCTCAATGAGCTTCGCTGCTCCATCTGTCATCGCCAGAGGACAAGAATAAAAAGCACTCGAAGGATGAAATAAATAGAGTTTTGCAAATTGCACTGTCCTAGAGTGGGCCCCATACTTTCTTTCATAACCCAATTTAACAATTTGTTCTTCTGCACTGACTTTATGTAAATCTGTCCACCCATTATCAACTATGACTTTATCAATACGATTTCCCCATGAATCAAACTGAACAAGCTTGGGAGGATTGGCCTCTGCACTTTTTGCCATTAATAAAACATCACCTACGACTCTATCGCCAAAACGTTTAAGATCATCAGTGATTTCTTTTTTTATTTTTCCTGGAAGTTTCTCATCAAGATATAATTTTAAAAGTTCATCTTCAGCATATTGATTGAGAAGAACAGGACCAGCTTGAATAAAATCTGTCATAATGAACTCCATGAACGTTTATTGGTATTTTAACTGAGATAAATAAAAAACCAAAGTCATTCACGAATACTTGACTTTAACCATTTGCAAAATATGATAAAGACAAAATGAAAATCATCACTATGGAAAATTTATGACAGACATCATCTTGAGCGAAATTAAAAATGGCGTTGGCATTATCACTCTTAACTCTCCTAAGAGCCTGAACTCTATCAGCCTCGAGATGGCCCGCGCCCTGATTACAAAACTAGATGAATGGAAAACAAATGAAGAAGTCCATTGCCTATTTCTACAAGGAAATGAAAAAGCATTTTGTGCTGGTGGTGATGTTAGAAAATTATATGAAGCTTTAAAAAATAATCCTCCAGGAACTGTTGCACACGGGGCCTTGGAATTTTTTATAAAAGAATACACTCTCGACTACACTATTCACACTTACAAAAAACCTATCATCGCCTGGGGTGATGGCATTGTCATGGGTGGAGGTATTGGAATTTTAGTAGGTGCCAGTCATCGCATCATGACAGAAAAAAGCAAACTTGCGATGCCTGAAATCACCATTGGTCTTTACCCTGACGTTGCGGGGACGTGGTTTTTAAACCGCATGCCCGAAGGATGGGGAAATTATTTTGGACTTACAGGTGCACGTATGAATGGCGGCGACGCTCTTTATCTTGGACTTGCTGATTATTTTCTGACTTGTGATTTAAAAGAATCAGTCATGCAAAAACTTATGACACAAAACTGGAACAAAGATGCAGGAGAAAATATAAAAATTCTTGATATGCTCTTCGAAGATTTTGCGACAACACCTACTCAATCCCCTGTTAAAGATCGCAAAGCTTTTGGAAATAAATTATCCAAGATCAACTCCGTTTTAGAATTTAGATCACTACTTGAAGAAGAGGCCCTTCACGATGAGTGGGCAAAGGCAGGACTGTTAACTTTCAAAGCAGGCTCTCCTACTTCGGCCATGGTAATCTATGAACAATTACAACGTGGAAAGAACTTAAACCTAAAACAAGTCTTTTGTTCAGAACTCAATTTGTCCGTTCACTTCTCACTGCATACCGACTTTCCTGAAGGAGTCCGCGCATTATTAATTGATAAAGACCAGAAACCAAACTGGCAACCGCCCACATTAGAAGAAGTAAATCAGGCAAGCGTTGAAACTTACTTTACACCACTATGGAATTCTAAGGATCATCCCCTTAGTTCTTTCATCTGCGAGGATGAATAAAATTTTACATATCCTTTTGTGAAGCCTAAAATTGTTTCGATTCAATCCATCGACGTTTTCAACCAAGCAAAGACAAAATGGAATTTTTTACAAATGATTTACTAGCAGCAAGAAGAACAATGGCCTTTTCTTTAGGCTTTCACATCATTTTTGCAAGCATCGGAATGGTCATGCCATTTTTTATGGCCGCCAGCCATTACCTCTATTTAAAAACGAATAACATTGTTTACTTAAAGCTCACCAAGATGTGGTCTAAAGGTGTTGCTATTTTATTTGCCACTGGAGCAGTGACGGGAACCGTACTCTCTTTTGAATTAGGTTTGCTTTGGCCGGAGTTTATGAAACATGCAGGTCCTATTTTTGGAATGCCTTTTTCATGGGAAGGAACTGCTTTTTTTCTTGAGGCCATCGCCATCGGGATCTTTTTTTACGGATGGAATCGCATTCCCAAGTGGGTCCACTGGTTTTCCGGACTCATGGTGGGTGTCTCAGGATTACTCTCGGGAATTTTTATTGTCGCGGCCAATTCGTGGATGAACACACCATCTGGTTTTGACTGGGTTAATGGCAAGGCCATTAATATTGATCCAGTCGCGGCCATGTTTAATAAACACTGGTTTCAGCAGGCATTGCACATGAGTCTTGCCGCCTTTGTTTCAGTAGGGTTTGCAGTCGGTGGAATTCACGCTTATTTTTATCTTAAAAATAAAAAAACTGTTTTAAATGCCAAGGCCTTAAAAATTGCTTTAACCTTCGGAGCGATTGCGGCCATCTTGCAACCACTTAGTGGACACTTATCTGCCCAAAAAGTTGCCGAGAATCAGCCGTTAAAACTTGCGGCGATGGAAGCTCATTTTAAAACAGAAAAGCGCGCCTCTCTTATTATTGGTGGTATTCCAAATCTTGAAAAACAAGAAGTTGAACACGCCATTAAAATTCCTGGGGCACTCAGCTTTCTTGCCTTTAACTCCTTTGATGCTGAAGTCGTGGGACTTGATCAATTCCCAAAAGATGAATGGCCTCCGGTTCTCATTGTTCATGTTGCTTTTCAAATCATGGTCGCACTTGGGTCAATGCTCATTTTGGTCGGTGGAATCTTTTTATTTTACTCTTACAGAAAAAACTGGAAGCCACTGCCTGTCTGGTTGCTGCGCACTCTGATTGCTTTTATCCCTGCAGGCTTTATTGCGCTTGAGGCGGGATGGACTGTGACTGAAGTCGGAAGACAGCCGTGGATTATCTACAACATCATGAAAACCAAAGATGCTGTCAGCACAGTGCCTGGATTAGGTTTTCACTTTCTCTTTTTTGTCATCCTCTACATCATTGTTGGAAGTGCCTGCGTTTATCTCTTATACCGTCTGATAAAAAGTTATCAAGGAGATATCAATGTGGATTAGCATTATTGAGCTCATCTCTTTTGTCGCCTTGGTTTTTTATATTATCTTTGGTGGCGCCGACTATGGTGCAGGTATCCTGGAATTTTTTAAACCAAATAAAATCAGAAAAATTGATTCAGAAATTGAGCACATCATAACTAAGGCCATCGGCCCAGTATGGGAGGCCAATCACATCTGGCTCATCCTAATTATTGTGATCCTCTTTAACGGTTTTCCCGAGCTCTTTGTAACTCTGACAACTTTTTTGCATCTCCCGCTGGTGGCCATTTTACTGGGAATTGTTTTACGTGGTGTCGCCTTCACTTTCAGGCATTATGATATTTTTGAAGGAAGACCTAAAACCCTTTATACAAGAATTTTTTCTTTCAGCAGTTTATGGACCAGTCTATGGCTTGGGATTACGGCAGGCGCAGTGATCTTAGGAAGAATTGATCCGACTGCAAAAAACGTTTACGATCTCTACATCCACCCATGGTTTAATATTTTCTGTTTATCAGTTGGTATTTTTGTCGCCAGCCTTTTTACTTATCTTGCCTCTTCTTTCCTCATTGGAGAAACAGACAACCAACTGATAAAAAACTATTTCAGACAAAGGTCTCTGATTGCTAACATTGCCGTTATTTTAACTGGCGGGGCCGTATTTTTCACGGCCCAGTATGAAGGCTTTTTTCTTATGAGCAAATTCTTCTACAATTCATTTTCAATTGCTATGATGATTCTTGCCACTATCTTCTGGTCTTGTCAGGAAATTTATAGAAAGCGTCTGACCTTTTTAATGAGAAGAGTACTCGTTGTTGGACAAGTAACATTTATCCTTTTAGGTTTCTGTTTTATCCAGGCCCCGACAGTTATTTCAACTACGACTGGCCCACTTACGATGACCAATACAGCAGCACCTGAGGCCACACTCATTCAATTAGTCGTTGCCCTGGTTGTTGGACTCTTCCTCATCATCCCAAGTTTAATTTACCTATTTTGGATTTTTAAATTTAGGCAAGATGACTCAAAAATTTAGGAATCTTAATATGCAAACAAGAGAAGTAAAATTTAATTCATCTGATTATTTTTCAGCTTTAAAAATCAGAACGAAAGTTTTTGTACTGGAACAACATGTATCACCAGAGCTCGAAGTGGACCAATTTGAACAATCTGCTGTTCATTTTCTCACCACTCACAATGGTCAAAGTGCCGGGGCCGGAAGATTGAGAGTTAAGGACCAATACATAAAATTCGAAAGGATTGCCTGCTTAAAAGAATTTCGAGGCACAGGTGTGGGAACAAATCTCATGGCGTTTATGCTCGAGTACGCTCAAAAAAATTATCCCGACCTTATCCCTTATATGCATTCTCAAGTAGTGGCCGTTCCCTTTTACGAAAAACTCGGATGGGTGCCTGTTGGAAATATGTTTTCTGAAGCAAATATACAACATCTTGCTATGACCTATAGAAAACAAATATAGATACTTAGAACTGCTGGATCATCATGCATCTATGAAGGCCTTTATTTACCTTCAATTGCTTGACTCAAACATCCCTGTTACATAAAATGCATTTACTCTAAATTGCTGGGAATTGTCATTGTCAATTAAAAGAAAATTGATCCTTATCGTATTAGTGTTTTCAACACTCATTATCGTATTAATGGGATTGAATTATTTTGTCATGAGTACGCTCTCAACTGTTCGCGCTTTTGTTGCCGGTGAAGCCTTTTATTCTAAAGGCCAAAAGGATGCGACCTACTTTTTAGCAAGGTACACTTCCACTCATCGCGAAGAAGAGTACCAATTATTTTTAGAGAACATAAAAATTCCTGTCGGTGATCGCATCGCACGCGTTGAGCTTCAAAAAGATGATACTGACTACACGATTGTAGATGCAGGACTCATTCAGGCAAAAAATTATCCCAGTGAAACTCGCGATGTCGCACGTTTATTTAAAAGATTTCAAAATCTTCATTATTTTGAACAATCTATTGCCTACTGGACTTTAGGTGATGCCGAAGTACAAAAACTTATCGATCTAGCTGAAGAAATTCATACGCTAGTCCTGGCAAAAAAACTAACTCCTGAATTAGCTAGCGCCTACCTTTTAAGAATTGATGAACTTAATAAAAAACTCACTTACCTGGAAGAGCAGTATTCAAATATTTTAGGCAAAGGCGTACGCTGGGCCACTTCATGGTTATTTTATGTGAGTTTCACGATTGCCATTGTCGGTTTTTTATTTGCCGTCTGGGTCACTGTTACAATTGCCCAGGAAATTTTAAAACGTATTGAAGTCTTAAAAATCGGAACGATCAGAGTTGAGAAAGGAAGCCTCACAACTCCTATTGAAATCACCTCTTCGTTAAGTACAAAAGATGAACTAATTCAGCTGGCAATTTCATTTAATAAAATGACTGAGAGCTTAGAGAAGGCCATTTCAGAGCGCGACCTTGCGAAAGAAAAATTAGAAGTGCGAGCAAGACAGTTATCTGAAGCACAAGAACTTGCCCACATTGGGAGCTGGGAACTAGATGTCTCTACCAATGCCCTAACGGCCTCAGATGAGTTTTACCGTATCTTTGGATTAGAGCTTGGAACAACTCTTACAGTTGATGATATGCTTCGTATGGTCCACCCAACAGACCTTGATGCCGTTTTGGCCCAAATAGATAAAACACTTGCCCATCATGATTTATTTTTTCTGGATTATAAAATCATCAGATATGACGGCGAAGTTCGTGAAGTCAGCCAACAAGGGCGTCCTATTCTCAATGAAAAAGGCAAGATCATTAAAATTATCGGAACGACCCAAGACATTACAGAACGCTTTAAGATTCAAATGCAGATGATCCAGTCAAATAAAATGGCCTCGCTTGGGGAAATGGCCAGCGGGATTGCTCATGAAATTAACAATCCTCTGGCGATCATTAAAATGGCGGCCCTTCAACTACAAAAGAACATCACGCCAGACAACGCGATCTTAAAAAGCAGTGTCGCAAGAATTGACTCTACAGTAGATCGTATTTCCAAAATCATTCAAGGCTTAAGAACATTTTCCCGCGACGGAAGAAACGATCCATTTGAGTTAGTGTCTTTCGATAAAATGATTGAAGATATTTTGAGCTTTTGTAACGAAAGATTGAAGCACCACTCTATCAAGCTAATCAAAGATGATTTGAATCCAAATCTTGTTTTCGAGGGAAGGCAAATTGAGATCTCTCAGGTTCTTTTAAACCTGTTTAACAATGCCATTGATGCTCTGGACTCATCAGACTTCACAGATAAATGGATAAAGATTTCCGCTAAAAATGACGGCGCTTATCTTGAAATAAAAATCTCCGATAGCGGCCCGGGAATTTCACTTGAAACTCAAAGTAAAATGTTCCAACCATTTTTTACCACAAAAGAGATCGGTAAAGGGACTGGATTAGGCCTGAGTTTGTCGCTAACAATCATAAAAAATCACCTGGGTGAAATCTATCTTGATAGTGAATCCCCATATACGTGCTTTGTATTAAAACTTCCAAACAAACAGTCTTAATACCTGATCTTTTTGTACCATTATAATTCTCGCCATTTTTATTGATTTTCGACTATATTAGTTTCATTACTAATTTTAGGAGATCGCTATGAAAAAGAATCTTTCACTAATCGCCCTTATCGCGGCAACACTTATTGTTTCTAGCTGTGCAAGCAACAAAGCAGTTGAAACGAAAATTGATCAGGAAATTAAAGATGTTCCTGCTTCTGAAACAAAATCTATCGCAAAGACAATTAAAGAACAAATTACAGCTTCAGCTCTAACTGAAGAACAAAAAACAAAACTAATGGCACTTGAAGAAAAAGCTCATGCTGACCACGTTGCAATTACAGAAGAAATTGAAAAGACAAAAGTTGTTTTCATTCAAACTGTACTTGCTCCAAAAATGAATCAACGTGAATACTCTGTATTAAAGAAGAAACTTACTGATCTTGATAGAAAAAGACTGAGTAATGGTTTCAAAGTTGCTGCGGAAGTAAGAAAAATTATTAACCCAGCTTCTAACACTCACGAAAAAGAAATTTACAAAGCCGTTATTGAAAACCGTTTAAGAGGTTTCTAGTTATCATAAAAAAGGGCGATTTATTCGCCCTTTTTTTTAAGTATGCTCTAAGATATCTGATTCAATCTTTGCCAGGTTTTCTTTTTCCAACTGATATAGACGATAAGTGACTTCCCTAGTTCCTTCTTCAATTGCACTATCTTCAGGATTAGTTTCTAAAGGCTGTTTTAATTCTTGTTCTATTTTTAAAATGCGCTCCCTAATATTTTCCCTCTTTATCCTTAATTCTTTCAACGTGTCCATAGTATGATCCTTATTAATGGTTAGCTCGTTTAAGAGTATTTTCAATCGAATGCTTCATCTTTTCGGTGGCACTTAATAAGGCCTCATCAATCGAGTTCGCATCACTTGAAACTGCTGTAGATTTTCTTCCAGTGATACGAACTTCAATTAAGCAGCGCTTATCCCTGGTCCCCGTCTTTGAACTATTTTGATCGCTGAAGTGAACATCAACATGAGTCAATTGAGTGCTAAAACGGCTAAAGGCCTGAGACACAACTCCGCTGACATAGTCAGAGAATCTCTCACCACCCTCAATATGGTTATCTGTATTGATTTGAATATTCATTCTTAACTCCATTGCGTTGTGGGTTATCCACAGAGTTATTGTTACATATTTCATGCCAACTTTGACGGAGCATAATGGTTTAAGATTAGGTACATGTATATTCATGACTCAACGTCATCGGTGCATTATTCCCTATATGCCCCATGTAAAATCATTGATAACCCTTACTTACGCTTTCTTAACTCACCTGCTAGAAATGTCTTTTGAACTTAACAATTAATTTTTTTTACGATACGCTCCTGACCTCTATTAATTGTGCTTACAAAGAAGAAATCAAAATGAAAATTTTATTTTTTATTATATGTTTATTGACCATTACAACTGCAAACCAAACGTGGGCCGGAACTGATATTCAAAACGGTGGCGGCGGATTGAGCATCAATGGCAATGTTGCAACTTTTTTTACAGCAAGAATAAATATTGATCCTGAACCAATGGAGATTTTTGAAGATATTCATAATCTCAATCAAGAGCTTTTCAATCTAGCTGTTACATCGCCGATTAAATTTTCACTTCTTAACAATACGACTCCTAGTTTTTCGAGACAATATTTCAAAGCGACAGAAACTAATTCACAACAGACTATTGAATCAATTAAAGAAGAGTACATAAAAGCAACAGGTCTTTCTTCTAAGGACATTGTTCTTTTTGCGATTACAAATGTTCAAGAGAGAACAACACTCCTTCTTCCTGATTTCTTTAAATTAAATTCAACTGAAAAAATGGCCATTCTTTTTCACGAATCGATGTGGCTTTCTTCTAAAGTAGACTCACTTCGCGAAATGCTAAGACTTGAGTATGTATTTCAACAGTATCTTGAAAATAAATCTCCCAAAAACATATTCGACTTATACCGCAAACTAGAAGAAACCTTTGCAAACACTGATTTATTACTAAAGGCCGTCGCTAAAAGCGAGATTGCTATTTATAGTAAAAACCCTAACGCTTCCGCTTTAACTCTTGATAAAATACTTTCGGTGGATTCAATTGATATTTTAGCTAAGTACTTACTAAGTGAATACACTGACGTTTTTGGACAAAGAGATGAAGTGGCCAGCGAGTTAGCAGCACGCGTGATTATGGATCAATATAATAATCCTGCATTCCAATACACTTTAAAATCTTTTGTGATTCATGTTCCAAATAATATAGGCAAATTTTGGCCGTGCAAATTTACTGATTCAATTGCGAATCTTAAATTGCACGACGTAAAACAAGCGGCCAGAGAACTTTCTTTAGGTCTGCAAAAAGTTAGCAGAATTTCGCTTGAAGGAAATGGAATCATTGCCTATAGCGGTAATTCAAATGAAGTTTTTATGACATGTGAACGCCGATTAATAGAGAAGATGTAATTGTCATGTATAACCATGAATACGTTTCGTTTTTTTTCATATGACAATAAAAACCATGACCTGTAAAAAATTAGATATGAAAAGATTTAAAACGTTTGAAGGATATTTATCCAATGTCCTTGAAACTAGGCAATTAAAAAATCCCGCTTACACCATCAGTGCTTTTGCTCGTCAGCTTGGACTTCCGCCATCGCGACTATCAGAAATTCTTAAAGGTAAAATTGGAATTTCAGTTAAACGTGCAATGGATATTGCAGACACTCTAAAGCTTTCTGAAAAAGATAAAGAGTTCTTTGTTCATCTAGTACAAGCAGAACATGATCGAAATCCACTTCAAAGGCAAAAAGCTCAGGATAAGATTTCAGATTTCTACGATAAGTACACGCCACTTGAAGAAGGTAAAATTTCTAACTGGTATCACCTGGCCTTATTAGAATTAATCGGTCTTGATGAAAATTTAGCAACAGAAGATCTGGCCTCAAAATTAGGTCTATCACCTGACATGGCAGAAATTTCAATTGGGGAACTCTTAGCAATGGGTGCAATCATTAAATCTGAAACCCTGCCAGGTTTTACGATTGTTGATACGAACCGCGAAACGGCCATGGATATTCCTTCAGAGAGTGTTAAGCAACTCAATGAACAAATCCTTGCCAAAGCGGCCCAAGAATTACGCTTACAGGACGTCTCTAACCGCGATTTTTCCATTGCTGTCTTTGGGTTTAATAAAGAGCAGCTTCCTTTGGCAAAAGAGAGAATAAAGCAATTTAGAAGGGATTTTATGAAGGAGTTTGAAAGCGCTCCTCACAAAGATTCTGTTTACAGCATGAGTCTACAATTTTTTGAACTCACACAAACACACAAAAAAGAATAATAAAAAACGGGGTAACAAACCCCGTTTTTTTTACTTCTTATCTATTAATCTGACAGACTTGCTGACCACCCGATGATCTGACGACAAATTCACTTGCCGTCAACTCGGCCGTATATTTATACCCACGGTCTCCAACGATTGTAAGTTTTTTTCCAGGGATATAACCAGAATCTGATCCAATCTTACTTGCTACAACCCTTACCGAGTAATTACATTTGTTATCAAGTTTATAATATCCTTTCACACCTCCACGCTGTCCATCACCAAATTTCCCAACATCATAACTGCAGGCCCCTGATACTGGAATGCTTTTACATGATTGAGCAGGAGGAGTGACCACGGGATTGTTAACTGTTTCTGGCGTTACTGTATAATTACTTGAAACAGTATTACTTGCATGACTAGAAATAATCATCTCGTTCACACCTCTGACATAAATCTTATTTCCAGTAACAATATTATTTCTTGCGAAGTCTCCATCGTTAGCACTACTTCCCCAAGAAAAACCAGCATCATCTCCACAGTATTTCTTTCCACCATTTCTAGCACCAAGATAAATTGATGGATTACTGCCTTTGTAATTCTTGTAATAAAAGATGTTGTCTAAAATTTGATTTTTCTGAGGTGCCTGGTGACGAATCGTCCCCCCTTCACCGCAGTTTCTATAAAGATAAATACCACCATTGCTCAAGCTGGAAAATTTATTTCCTTGAATAAGATTATTAGCAGATCCATCAACGGCAATCAGCTCACGTTTATCAGTTAATGTATTAATTGAGTTGTTTAAAATCGAATTATACCCCGATTCTGCATCCAGATAAATTGCCAATGGAGAGCTCCCCTCAATCGCAGAATTTTTTAATGTTAAATAGGTCACACCTGGTGAGACGTAAAAAGCAATACGTGCCTCACTAGCAATTTTTAACTTTTCAAAAATAATATTTTTAGGAGCATTGGCCTGAACTCTCTTCGTATGATTTGCATCCTGTCTTGATGAGTCTCTAAGATCAACACCTTCTCCATTTTTTGCCATTCCGTAGACTCTTACTCCTCCCAGAATTTTACAATTTGAAACTGTAATGTTTTCTGGACGCTCCCATGACTTCACACCATTTTTTGTTATGGCCTTAGAGCGAACAAGCAGTGCATCTCCACCACCATAGCTCTCAAGAGTCGCGCCATTGCAATTAAAAACAACGCCAGATGAAGCGGCACCTTCAATGACAACTTGCTTGGTAATCACATTAGTTGAATTTAATTTCATACTACAGTTTACTTTAACTGCTGTTTTACCAGGCGTTGCTCCCTCAAGCACTTCATTAACTTTAGCAGCAGAGCAGCTCTGTGCTCCGGGTATTGCTCTGAAGTTTTGAAAAGTCGCAAGTAATGCGCAAGAGGTAGCAGCAAATCCTAAAGTGTACTTCGTCTTTTTTGTAACCAGCATAATTCTCCTAAACCCCAAACCACATTTTTTGTTGATTCATTTTATCGGATTCTTCTCTTTTTTTTATGAGTTTTAACTGCATAAAATCGCCTCGAGAACGATAACAAAGAGTTAAATATCTCTGTATGCTTTTAGAAACTTAAAAGTGTCTCCATAAAAGATGGTCACATTAAGAATTCAACAATAAAGACTTACATTCCGATAAAACAAGTTATGAATTCACTAAAGATATTACATTTAAAGGGACGCGCTAAAAATGAGCTCCTTTATGCCATTATTCCTTTTATTTTAACTTGGAGTTTCGATCGCCTTTCTAAAATATGGGCCGAAAATCTAGAGCAATCTTTTGATGTCCTAATTTTTAAATTCAATCTCGTCTATAACAACGGGATCATGATGGGATGGCTTGCTCAGCTTCCCGACCACACAAAAATTACGATCATTGGAACGCTTGGTGCGGTCATTTTAAGCAGCTATATTTTAATCCTGGCCGTTGCACCCATTCAATCTAATTACTTACGTATCGGACTTTCATTGCTAGCTGGTGGAATCATCGGGAACGTCACTGATAGACTGATTGGTTCTGCCGTTGTCGACTTCATTGGTCTTGCCCTTAAAGATGGTCACTCTCCTTTCTACAATCTGGCCGATATTTTTCAATGGTTCGGTTATGCCCTGATAGGTTTCGGGATTTATCAAGACTCTATTCATTGGTGGCCTTCACAAGATTTTAGAAACAGAACATTAATTAAGCCAAGCTTTCAATTGCGTATTGGACTTCTTTTGGGAATGACAAATTTTCTAGTGGGATTCATCTTTATTATTTTTGGATTTGCTTTTTTTAAGGAAGAGACAAATAGTGCTTTTATCAATCACTATTTCATAAGTGCGGCCATCTTACTTTTTTTCCTCACGCTGGCCGGCATCGTTATCGGAATGATTTTATCTCACAGAGTTGCCGGACCGGTCTACGCTCTGGAAAAATACTTCAATGAAACACTCGATGGCATAGACAGACCTTTTAAGCTTCGAAAAAACGATGAATTTAAAGAGCTTGAAGAGATCTGTACAAGAATAAACTCTAAAATAAATAAGAAAGATTAGTGCCTGGTAATCATTTGGTTACCAAGACACTCATTCATCATCATTCAATTTTACTTGGACAATGTTTCAAATTTCTACTTTTAGGACTAAGATTCTAATCAATAGAAAATCTCATCTTTAAGAAGGAAATTTATGTCTAGATTATTTGAATCAATCGATCTGGGAAATTTAAAACTGGCCAACAGAATTGTTATGGCCCCACTGACTCGTGCACGCGCCGGAGTTGAAAGAATTCCTAATGAAACAATGGCAACATACTACGCTCAAAGAGCAACTGCAGGTCTTATTATTACAGAGGCCACTTCCGTCACACCTATGGGTGTAGGATATGCTGACACTCCGGGAATCTGGTCACAAGAACAAGTTGAAGGATGGAAAAAAGTAACTGAAGCCGTTCATCTTAAAGGTGGATCCATCATCATGCAGCTTTGGCACGTAGGAAGAATTTCAGATCCGATGTTTTTAAATGGTGAGACACCTGTTGCACCAAGCGCGATTGCGGCCTCAGGTCAT
>JBEIPV010000184.1:0-4141 GCA_040376855.1 Bacteriovorax sp. | reverse complement strand
TTTTGATCAGTGACAACATCTTTAAAATAGTTTGCTCTATTTACCGTTGCCACATATTCAAAATCAGTTGAGCTGACGTTTGAAATTGCCACTGTAAATTCTGAAATATTATATGGGTTTGGATTATCGCAAGCTTTAGTCTCGCCTTTAAAGCGGAATTTTTCCTGCATGTTAGTGATTGTTTCAAAAAGTTCACGTTTATGCTTTAGAGCTGAACAAATTCTTCTTCCAATCGTTAGTTCAGACGCTGTGTAATTTCTTTCTTTTGGTTGCTCAATTCCACCAATCCCTTCAATCTTTTGAGACAGGTCTTTGGCCGCTTTACACCCTGATAATAATGCTGCAGAAATCAAAATTAATGATGCTGTTTTCACGAATACCTTCCTTAGTATTTAAGAATAATGAACTAATCTTTAACTAGGTTAATCGAAAGGTGTCTGTATATCAAACCCGAAAGAATCCAATGCAGGAATATTTTCTTAAATGTAAGAAGTTCTACAAATTCTTCGGCGTCACCGAGATTATTTAAAGGCCAGCTGGGAATTAAAAAAAATGTATTCACGGCCATCATAAAATCCTTTTTATGAGTAAGAGACGTGAATTTCTATCATGAATTAAGAGAAGATTAGAATAAAAGATTTCCTAAAAATCACCTGGAGCGCACTGAAGACACGTAAGTCCTAGTTTTCTCCAACGCTCTACTACACTCTTTCTGTCGTCTACTACAAATAATACCTGAGAGGTTTTCTCAATATTATTGATGTAAATTTCTTCTTTCACTTCAGAGTCTTCGCGAAAATCCTGATCCCTTCTCATGTGAAGCTCATCATAATGAACATTGTGACGCTCTAGCCACTCAGTGGTCATCTTGCGAAAGTTTTCATCTCTTCCGGTTACAAAGTAGATTTTATAATCACGGGCCTTCATCGCTGCAATCAATTCAATACACCAAAAATAAGGCTTATCCTGGTCCATCGCTTGATTGAAAGCACCCCAGTTTTTAGGTTTCGATTTCACATGGTGAACTCTGTGTTCAACATCACAAAGCGTTCCGTCCAAATCGACAATAATGGCCTTATGCTTTCTCAACTAAAACCTCCAGAACTTATTGAACTCTTCTTTGTAGAAGTACATAAGCCCCATACACATTAAAATATTAAGAAAGCCCAATAGAGCAAGGATAGTTGAAAGAGATAATTTTTGCTGGTGAAAAATCATCAGCAATATTGAAACACTGACCATGGATAAAGCATTGATCACGTTATTTCCTGCGACCACTCTTGAGAGTTCAGACTCTTTTGTCACTCGTTGAAGCTCGGCAAACTGAGGAACAGTGAACATTCCTCCGAATAAAGACAACATGAATAAATCTAAAATAACTCTGGCACTTGAATTTAATTTAAAAAAATCTTTGATCGAGATCGCATCACCAATATTCAGTAAGAAACTTGCTTTAGAAGCACTCTTAATAACAAATGATAAATCAAAAATAAAGAATGTCATCGCTACAAGGCTCATAGGAATCACCCAACGACGAACCTTCCCTTTGGTGATTTTCTCTAATAAAAATGGACCAGCACCCATTCCAACCGTGAAAGTAAACAACATCATCGTGGCAACAGCTTCATTGCCATTAAAGATATCTTTAGCAATCAAAGGCAGGATTGAAAGCAGTCCTGCTCCCATAAACCAAAACCATGATAGCCCTACGATCAAAAGAGCAATTAGTGGATTTTTGAAAACCAGTTTTAAAATATCGCGAGTTGATGAAAAGAAATTCCAATCAACAACGATAGCGGCGCGCTCTTCAACATTGATATTTTCCATGGGAAGCTTTTTAGCGTAATAAAGCCCCAGATAGGCCACAAGTAATAAGATAGCGACCAGAGGCCAGTAGTTATTTCCAAAACTCGCGACGACACCACCAATCATCGTCCCAATTAAAATCGCCACAAATGTTCCTGAACTCACCATCGCATTGGCAAATATCAACTGATCTTTTTCCGTATAATGAGGAATGAGTGAGTATTTAATTGGCCCAAAAAAAGTAGACTGCAGCCCCAGCAAAAAAAGCACGAGCAGCATAATATAGTAATTCTGAAATAAAACTCCCAGGCATCCTAAAATCGCAATCCCCACTTCCGCTTCTTTAATTCGATGAGTGAGCCAGACCTTGTCGTATTTATCTGCCAGTTGTCCGGCAGTCGCCGAAATAAAAAAGAAAGGCAGAATAAACACCCCACCGCACAATGCCACCATTGAGGCCGTATTTACGCCAAAAAGACTAATGCTTTTATAGGTAATTAAAATAACCAGTGCACTTTTAAAAAGATTGTCGTTTAGGGCGCCGTAGAGTTGAGTCCAAAACAGCGAATTTAGCTCAGAAGTAATTTTTCTCATAGGACTATGGTGATCAATTAATATTTGATTGTCACGTCCAATATGCAGTAGAATGGCGTTATGAAACTTTACCACTATGTACATTGTCCGTTTTGTGTCCGCGTCCGAATGGGATTTGGTTTTTTAGGAACTAAATATGAATCCATTGTCACTGCCTATGACGATGAAGCAACGCCGATAAGACTCACTGGTAAAAAAATGCTTCCCATCATCGAATATGACGACGGAACCACTCAAAATGAAAGCCTTGATCTAATCAAACGTCAGGATACAAAATTAAGCCTGGGATGGGACGAATTAGCGGCCAATCTTGAAGAACTTAACCTTCTTTTAGATAAGATCGGTGGCCACGTTCATAACCTTGCTATGCCTTATTGGATTTGGACTCCGGAATTTAATGAGAGCTCTAGAAAATACTTTCAAGCAAAAAAAGAAGTTAAACGCGGGCCATTTAAAAACCTGGTTCACAATCAAAAATCTTATGCCGATTTTCTGGCCACTCTTCTAGAAAAAGAACTCACTCCGAGTTTAAAACCATTTTATAAAAGTGATAAATTGACCATCATGGATATCATGATCGCGGCCCATCTTTGGGGAATGTATGTGGTTCCTGAATTTAGATTTTCAGAAGAGATCCATAATTACTTACAAAAAGTTAAAGACGTTACGAAGTTCAGCTATCATGAAGATTATTGGCGCTGAGCTTTTAACAAATGACTCTTAATCAGATTAGAAACCTCTTCAATATCAAAAGGCTTAAAGATAACGGCCTTAGGTTTAAAAGAGTTTAAAACCTCACGAGAGTAGTCCTGATAGCCGGTAATAAAAAACACCGGGATATCATTGTCTTCACCACGCAAATACGTCACCAGCTCTGCTCCGTTCATTTCCGGCATCGTAATATCTGTGACCAAGCAGTCAACAACTTCATTCATGAGAATATTCTTAGCTGCCACACCGTCATTGGCCGTCAGGATGTGAAATGACTGGTCTTCCAGGCCTTCTTTAAAAAGCTCTAAAAGACCTGGGTCATCATCTACTATAAGGATTTTGATTTTAACTTTGTTATTCATAAGAAAAGTATAAACTACTTTCCAAAAAATTTCTTTATAAGATCAATACAATAAGATTTTGTTTGAGCAATACTCAACTTAATCATATCGATCTTTGTTAACGGGTAATCATAATCGCGATCAGCAATTGCATGACCTAGATTTTTGATCGCAACTTTAACGATAGTGTCTTTAAACATTTCACTCTGGCCTGCACTCTCCGGAAGCTGCTTTAAAAGCAGAGATCCACGGGCCAAGGCCCCAAGGTTGTCTGAGACGAAATAGTTTTTCTGCACACACCAAACGACCCAGTCTTCTGGAAGTTTATTGGGATTGGCCTTCATCTCGGCCTGGATGTCTTTTAAAAGTTTAGCTCTTAGATTTGGATCAGTGCTATTCATTGAAACCATCAAGCCATCAGTTAAGGTTTTAGATGACTTCATATAAGCACCGGCACCAACTAATAAGAAGGCCCTTTGCTCTTCTTTAGATAAAGTTGACGACAGACCAAAATCATAAAGAAGGATTTTGATTTTATTGTTTTCTTCAACCAGTACAACTCTGAAATTCCCCTGGTGAAGATCGGCGTTTAAGAATCCACTTCTAAAAAGTGCTTCTTCAAACCACATTCTTACCATTTCCTGGGCCACGGCCTTTTTCACACTGTCATCTTTTAAGTTGGCAAACTT
>JBEIPV010000214.1:0-2596 GCA_040376855.1 Bacteriovorax sp. | reverse complement strand
TTACTAGATTTTTTGATAAAGCGATCTGCATCGGCCACAACATCTTCGTATCTTTTAACAAGATACTTATTCCAAACTAGCGCCCATTGAATGTTTTCCTGTTGATCCAGACTTGTGACTTTATACTGAGAAGCTTTTTCGTATTTTGCCAGGGCTTCATTGTTTTCTTTACTCTCTACATGTAGAGAGCCGTAAACCCAGTAAACCGTTGCCATTTGATTAGCGTTTCCAATTTTTCTCTCGATGATTTCATCTAGAAGAGCTCTGGCCTCAGCATTCATGTGTTCTGTCCAAACGGCACGGGCATAATTTAACTTGGCATCAACCCAAGCTTCCTGCAGTTTTGTATCATCAGGTTCCTGATCTAGTAATTGTCTTAAGAACAATTCCATTTCACCAGTCTTCTCCATGAAAGTCTTCAAGTCACGTGCGACTTTAAAAGACATTCTGTAAGAATTGTAAGCTTTAATCTTTTCATCAAGAGTGAAGTCGTCACTGTTAATAATATCCAGATACATGTCGCGTGCTTTTTCAAAATGACGATTTGTTTCGAAATCACGGGCCACACTGTACATGTTTTCTTTTGTTACTTCAGGTGAGTGAAGAGGAGAGACTTCAACGAGCTTTTGAAAATATTTTGCTTCATCTTCAGGAAGTTTTAGTTCTTGAGCAATCACGATAGCGTTTTTTAATAGCTTCACTTTATCGGCCTGAACCGCTTTGTAGGCCACAAGATCATAAGAAAACTGAGCGATGAATTCTTTCATCTTATATTGTTCAGCAAGTTTGATTGAGTAATCTAAGTAAGTCTCTTTTAAGTAATTAGCGATAACCGTTTCTCTCCAGATCGACTTTAATTGTCTTTCTGAAAGTGTGCAGTCATCTAATGTATGAACTAAAGCTGTTTGATTGAGTGGAAAGTCACGGTTATCAGCGAGGTCACTAAAGAGTTTGCAGGCCTCTTTTTTGTTTCCCATAGATTCCGCTTTCATCGCCTTTAAGTAATCCAGGGCCGCCTCTTCAGACAGGCTGATGGCCTTAACTTCTCCTTTACCTTGGCTTATTTGCCCTTTCATAGCACTTAAGCGCTCATAACTTGGAGTAGGAATAGGATTAATCGGTCTCGAGCTACATCCAGAGAGAAGAAGGAGAATAAGTAGTATTTTTTTCATAGGGCCCTTTAAGCTTTGATTATTTAACTAATTTGTACTATCTAGTCCTAGCTATAATATTTTGCATTTAACTAGGTACACACAGTGGAACTTACAACTAAACTTTTTAACGATAAAACAGTCTTCTTTACATCTCTAGGTTGTTCAAAAAACCTGGTAGATTCACAAGTAATGTTAGGATACTTGGGCCTTGATGGCTACTCTATCGCTGAAGAACCAAGTGACGCAGAAGTTATTATTGTTAATACATGTTCATTCATTGAAGCATCGAAAAAAGAATCAGTTGATACAATCCTAGACATGGCAGACTTTAAGGACCCGGAAAATGGTCGTTGCAAGGCCCTTGTTATTTCTGGATGTATGGCACAAAGATACGCACAACAGCTTGAAGCAGAAATACCAGAGGCCGATCTAATTATCGGAACTGGTGAATATAACAAGATCACGCTTCTTCTTCGCGCTATGGAAGACGGAAAACTTGAAAAGAAATCTTTCGTAGAAATTCCAAAATTTATCCACACTGAATATGACCCACGTTTAAACACTTCGCCGTTTTACACGGCGTGGTTAAAAATATCTGAAGGCTGTAATCGTAATTGTACTTTTTGTATCATTCCGAAGCTTAGAGGAAAACTGAGATCGAGATCGGTTGAGTCACTCGTAAATGAAGCTAAGAATTTAGCTTCTACAGGGGTACGAGAGCTTAACCTTATCTCTCAGGATCTTTCAGACTACGGTGTAGATCTGGATGAGAATAACAAACTTGCTAATCTTCTTTCTGGACTTGAACAAGTCGAAGGAATTGATTGGGTAAGATTATTCTACTTTTACCCAGATGAATTAACTGATGAAGTTATCGAGAAGATGGCGACGTCAGAAAAAATCTGTAAATATCTTGATATGCCAGTTCAGCATTTTGCAACGAACGTTCTAAAGCGCATGAACAGAAAAATCACTGGTGAAAAAATTCACGAGAGAATTGCACGTATCAGAGAAAGAATTCCTGGAATCGTTCTTAGAACGTCTATCATCGTAGGTTTCCCTGGGGAAACTGAAGAAGACTTCGAAGCACTTTTAGAAGGAATCAAAACGGCACGTTTCAACCACCTTGGTATTTTCAGATACTCAGATGAAGAAGGAACGCCGGCATTTAAATTACAACCAAAAGTTCCTCAAGACGTAATTGAAGAGCGCTTCGACAGACTGTATGAAACGCAAAGAGAGATCGTTAGAGAGCTTAACGGTGAATTCTTAGGGAAAGTCATCCCTGTTCTAATTGAAGGTGAGCACGAAGAAACTGAGCTTCTAATTGAAGGTCGTCACTTTGGGCAAGCGCCGGATATCGACGGTAAGGTTATCATTAACGATTTAAACGGCAGAAAGATTGAAGTCGGTGATCTCGTTTATGTCGAGATCACCGAAGT
>JBEIPV010000060.1:0-18229 GCA_040376855.1 Bacteriovorax sp. | reverse complement strand
TCTGATGGTGAATTAGAAACCGTTGATGCCTTTTCGCAATTTGGAAATATGCTTGGCGTGCAATGGCTGCAAAATAAGTATTGGTTTGAAGCGAATGCTCTTTTTTATTTAACGACAGATTATATTTCTAGAAGTGCAAATTACAATCGTATAACTGATAAAGGCTTCATCGTAGGTGGAAAGATTTTATTTGGTTACTACATTAAACCAAACATTGCTTTCACGATTGAACACTTAAGACAAGGCCAGAATTTCAATGTGATCGCAGAAAAAACCAGCGAAGACAAAGAATTCGAAATAGAAACCCAATACACACAACTGGGGGTCACATGGCTTTTCTAAAATACTTACTTTTGGCATTGTTATGCTTTCAAAGTCTTCAGGCGAGTGAAAATGTGGATGCTTTTTCTGAGGGCCACAAGTCTCTTGCTCCTTCTTATTTGCATGATATCGGTGCTGACCTCGCTTCCCCTTTTACGACACCAGCGAAATGGATCTTGATTGGTGGAGCTGTGACAACCGGGATGATGTACATAACGAGAAAAGATATCTCATACAGAAAGAGAGAGACCTACCGTCAGGCAAAACCGATTGGCAACTTAGGTTTTATTGGAAACTATATTGGTTATGGTTTTCTCAATGCGGTCTATGGGTCGTATTTTTTATGGCAGGGAAAAAAGAACAATGACCCGAAAGCTTTAAAAGCGGCCGAGCATATGTTCAGGGCCACAACTTACACTGTCGGTTTAACTCTGGCCCTTAAGCATTCTATTAATGAAAAAAGGCCGGGTTATCCGGATGATCCACATTCATTTCCTTCCGGACACTCGTCAGCTTCATTTGCTTTTGCTTCAGTTGTGGCCGCTCAACATGGATGGGTTTGGGGTGGACTTGCTCACGGACTCGCTTCGTTCATTGCCATCAGCAGAAACAATGATGATTTTCATTATCTTCACGACATCACGGCCGGTATTACGATCGGTGCTAGCTTCGCATGGGGCGTTTATTACAACTTAGAAAAAGGAAACCCTTATTGGTTTTCTATGGTTCCGGTTAAAAAAGGCGCGGGCCTTGCAATGGGACTGGATTTTTAATTTTTGGTCTCTGGAATAATACCAGCATTGATGTTGGCACGAATGCTTGGAATCAAAAGTTTTGGGGCCTTTAGCGTTTTATCGCGGGCCTCACGAAAACTCACATATTCATCTTTAGTTGTTTCACGCTTTAAATGGCAGTTATTTCTCTTAGAAGCACCAATCGTTGTTTCAAATCTTAACTCTCGCCCGTTTGGTTGATAATCGTGACCAACAAAAACAATGGTATTGTCTGGCAATGAATAAAGATTTTCATGAACCGAATGGTAAAGCTCTTCAGCGCTTCCATTAGGGAAATCGCATCTGCCCGTTCCACCATCTTCAACAAAAAGAGCGTCACCACAAAAAACCATGTTGTTAATATGAAAACTCATACACGCTGGAGTATGTCCCGGTGTTGGAATGGCCTCTATATTAATTGATCCTGCACTAAATGTCTCATGGTCTTCAATCAGCTTATCAAATTGAGAGCCATCAGGTTTAAAACTTTGTGGCATATGCACGATGTCCATAAAAGCTTTCTGAACAGTCACAATATGTTTACTGATAGCGGTTTTAATCGCTGGATAGATCGTTTTTAAGTGTTGTGAGCTGCTGATGTGGTCAGCATGTGCATGGGTTTCCAGGCAATAAAGAGGATGTAAGTTGTGAAGCCTAATAAAATCTGTCAGTAACTTCAAACTATCAGTTGATGTTGTTTCAGATTCGGCAGAATAATTTAAAACCGGATCGATAATAACTGCATCGCGAGTTTTAGCATCGTAGACAATGTAAGTTAATGTTGATGTGTCTTTATCAAAAAAATATTGTACATCCATCGCTCAATCCTAATTTTCGTCGGTGACTATTGTTGTGTGACATTATATATTTATTAAATGGAAAATTTGAATAGCTTTCTTTCTGAATTAGTAAAAAAGTACCGTCCTGAAACCTCAGGAGCAACTGCGTCTTACATTCCTGAACTCTCCAATGTAAACCATGATTTGTTTGCCTTAGCGGTTGTGACAAATAAAGGTGAGATTTATCAGGCGGGAGACGTGGCCCATAAATTTACCTTACAGTCGGCCTCAAAACCTTTCATTTACGGGATGGCGCTGGAGGAACATGGGCGTGAGTTCATGAGAAGCCGCGTGGGAGTTGAACCAAGCGGCGAAGCTTTCAATTCTATTGTTGAGTTAGAAAAACACACTCACCGCCCTTATAACCCGATGATCAACTCTGGTGCCATTGCTGTCAGCAGTTTTATCCATGACAAAAATAATGAGTCGAGACTTCAGCGCGTGCTAAAAGTTTTTTCTGAATACGCGGGCCACGATGTTTCTGTGGATGAAGCTGTTTTTGATTCAGAAAAAAAGACTGCGCACAGAAACCGCTCTATCGCTCACCTACTTCGCCACTTTGAAATTATCGGCGATGATATCGAAGAGTCTCTGGATCTTTATTTCAAACAGTGCTCGATCCTTTTTAATACAACTGACCTGGCCTACATGGCCGCAACTCTTGCCAATGGTGGAGTCCAACCCCAAACACAAAAGCGCGTGATCAAAAAAGAATTTGTTCCAGACATTTTAAGCTTGATGTTTACTTGCGGAATGTATGACTCTGCCGGAGAATGGGCCTACACTGTAGGGCTTCCAGCAAAAAGTGGCGTCAGCGGATGCCTGCTTGCTGTAGTCCCGGGGCAAATGGGGATTGCCGCTTACTCACCTTTGATCGACAAACAAGGTCACTCAGTGAGAAGCATGATGGCGATTCAAGAACTCGTTAATCATTATAAGCTCAATATTTTCTCTAACTAATTATCAGGAAACATCTCATGAATGAGGCCAGACTTCCCATTGAAAGAATTGAATACTTTATTCAGTTTGAATCTTTTGCTGTCTTACTAGTTGCTCTTCTTATCGGTTGGATTTTTTACAAATTATTTTTAAAAAAGATCACAGAAAAAAGGCACGCCTCTCTTCGCCACCGTTTCACCAGAACTGGTTTTTATTTCATGGTCGCGACAGTCCTTGCACTTTTTCACTGGGGTGTAGTGGGTTCGGCATGGGCCGACTACTTTTATCTAAAAGTTGCCAACTACGTAGGACTGGTTGCTTTTTTATTTTTAGTGACGGTGCTCATTCGCATGGCCCAGATCTACGTCTACCTCTATTTATTTTTAGCGAATATGAGCCAAGGAGTTCCCCGCCTTATAGCTAATTTATTCACTTTGCTTTTTTCCACTTTTATCGTTAGCTGGATTGCTGCTGACGTTTTCGGCTTTAACCTGGCCACCGTCCTTGCGACTTCTGCCATCTTCACGATTGTTCTCGGTCTTGCTCTTCAAGACACTCTTGGAAATCTTTTTTCCGGAGTGGCCTTACAAATTGAGAGACCCTTTCAAATTGGCGACTGGGTAGAAGTTCATAACTCTGATGATAAGTGGATTGGACAAATTCAAGAAATTACCTGGAGGGCCACTTCACTCATTGGCTTTAGTGATGAGTTGATTGTGATCCCGAATAAAACCATTGCCCAAAGCCAGCTGCTTATTTTTTCTGAAAGAAATAAGCCAGCAAGATTTTCTCAGCAGTTTCGTTTTGCTTTTAACGTCGATGTCATGAAAGCAAAAGCGGCCGTCCTGGAGAGCTTAAAATCAATTCCTGAAATTATGAGTGACCCTGAACCTCGTGTACTTCTGATGGAAGTGACAGAGTCCTGGGTCTCATTAAAAGTCTTTTACTCCATTGCTGACTACGGGAGAAAGTTCCGTGTTGGGGACATGGTCATTGCCTATGCTTTACAGTCAATTAAGAGCAAAAATCTGGCACTTGCGACCAACACTCTAAGTATCATTCGAGACGAAAACGACCTAGATTAACACTGTTAGGGGTCCTTATGGCCCCTGGTTTGACTCGAATTTGGTTCACTGTTAAAATTTAGACATGTCTATAGCAGTCATTGATCAAGGTGCTGAGCTGTTCTGGTTTGTAAGTAATGCCTTATTACAGGATGAGCTTCCCTTAAAGCACTTGAACTCCATTTCGGCCGGTGAAAAATACATTCTTCAAGAACTTCCAAAAATTGTTGTCATAAGTGGCGACGATAGTTCTATTAATGCTGAAAAATTTATCGGACAAATCAGGAACCATGTTTTTGCCAGAAACACTTTATTCATTGTCGTGACTGCAGATACAAGTCCTGAGTATAAAAAATCTCTCATCATTGCCGGCGCCGGACAAATTCTTTACCGCGGCAAAGGTTATAATCCTTCACCTAAATTTTTTAGAAACTTAATCAAGTGGTTTTTGAATTTCAAAAACCCTGATCCTCAGTTAATAGAGTATAAACCTGTGCAGTTTGAAATTGAGGGTGAGTTTTCAACCTTTGGACGCATTGGATGGATGTCGAGTGCTCAGTGCTATATTGAGGTGAATCTCGATTTAGAACCTGGCCAGTCGATTGAATTACGCAACCCTCTTTTTGAAGAACTTGATATCAAAGACGCCAAAATTACGATTGTCGAAAAAAACAAAATAGGACGCTATTACCAATACAGCAATGGCTATCTGTGCAGAATAGAAACCAAACACACTGAAAGAGATAAGAAAAAACTTCTGGCCTGGGTTGAATCAAATCAGGATATCTCAAAATATAAACCAGTCAAAGTTCTCTACTACGAGCAAGACGTCGTCAATCGCGAGCACATCAAGAGTATGATCAAGCTCGATAAGCGCTACTGCGCCAGAGGGTTTGCTGATTTAGAAAACTTTCTAGATGAACTCAACTATCAACTCCCCCACCTCATTCTTATCGATCGTCAGTTGATTGTAGATAATAAAACGAAGTTTGAGCCATTAAAAAAATTTATGCAATCGCATTTTTGCTACTGTGTGACTTACGATAATGAAGGAGTCACTGACGTTGAAGAATTTAAAAAGAACTTCGACTTTGCGATGCACCTACCGAATCACCTTGAAAGTGAACTGCTTGAGTCTATGATTGAAAAACTCGATGCTAAACTTATGTCTCAAGGAAAAGACGACAGTAAAAATAAAGTCTTCCTCAATAAACACTCTCCTTATAGTCGCATGAGCTTGCATGGCCATTGTAAGATGACTGAGCTGGCGATTAGTGGTGTTGGGATTCAACTCCCCTTTGCCATGAGCTCTTATTGCGCTTTTGAAATCACCTCGCAGGGCTTTACCCATATGGGCATGAACCGCATGCAGTATTTTAGAAGTTTTATCAATAAAAAGATGAGCAATTATGTGTATCACCAATGTATCTTCATGGGGCAAACCATATCAGATAACGAACTCATCAAAACAACTGTCGAAAAAATAAAACTCTCAAGTTTTGAAGAATGGAAGACTAATACTTAGCTTAGACAATCTTGATTTCTTCTCTATCTAGAGAGATCATGAAGAAATGAAAAAACAAATATTTTTATCTTTATTATCTCTCTCACTAACTCTTCCCGCTTTCGCCTGGGATGCAGCTCAGTTTAAAAAACCTAGTAAGGCCGAATTAAAAAAACAGCTCTCAGCTGCTTCATATAATGTCACTCAAGAAGAAGGAACAGAAGCTCCTTATAAAAATCCTTATCATGATTTGAAAAAAGAAGGCATCTACGTCGATATCGTTTCAGGTGAACCACTTTTTAGCTCCAAGGATAAATTCGACTCAGGTACTGGATGGCCTAGTTTCACTAAACCTTTGGTCAAAGGCAATCTTGTAGAAAAGGTTGATAAAAATCTCTTGTTAGGAACGAGGACTGAAGTGAGAAGCCGTTATGCCGATTCACACTTAGGCCATGTTTTTGATGACGGCCCGGCGCCCACAGGACTACGTTACTGCATGAACTCAGCTTCAATGAAATTTATCCCGAAAGAAGAATTAAAAAAGGCCGGTTATGGCGAATTCGAAACTCTCTTTTCATCTAAATAATTGTGCTTAGAAAGAATTTTAACAACTGTTAAACCAGGCTTTAAATTTTCTGCAACAATCTCTGTATCAGGACACCCTAACCTGCCCATAATCTCTAGTTGTTTAGCAGAGTACATGCGCCTTCCCGAAATAAGAGAGTCGTGAAGAAAAACTGGATTTAAACTCACGAGACTTTTTATGGCCCCTAAAAAGGCCATGAATAAAATATTAAACACCCCACGAAAAGCATCGACTCCAACAAACCCACGAGTTGCCACACTTTGTGCTCCGGCCATAATTCTAATTAGCTGATCTGGAAAAAAGTGGTGCATGCTATGAAGGGTAAAGACGACATCATAAGAGTCTGGTGGCAACTGCTCCAGATTTAAGGCATCAATCACCTTAAAATCGATATCATAATTTTTTTCCTTCGCCTCAAGTTTTGCATTTTCGATATACTCGGGAACAATATCCGATCCAGTCATCTCAACTTTCAAGCGAGATTTTTGAAACTGCTCATACATGGCCATCGTCAATTTGCCCGAGCCACTTCCGATCTCCAGGATACGCGCGGGACGATTTTCTTTTTTGTTAATGGATTCAATGATGGGTTTTAAAATTTTAAAAGAGATACAGTAAGTGCCAAAGATTTTATTTTTAAGATGCAATCCATACACAATTTGCTTTTTTAACTCGACATCAAACTCAGGATCATCGATGTGCTCACTCTTTTGTGTCCAAATTAAATGATCTAGATAATAAAAAATATTTTTTCTGGATTTCATTGATCGTTTTTTATCTATCTCATAAAAAAGATCTTTTGAAAGGCACTCAACAGGAGCATCAGTCAATGCTAAATTGGATTGTTGGAAATCATGGTAACATTGCTCGTAAAATTTCGTTAATTGCAACATTCGAACTTCCTCTTTTAAATAACTAAAAAAGCTGAGTGCTTTTTTATATTAAGAAAAGGAATATAAATTTTTTAGAAGATTAACACCACGGCCATTGTCGCAATTGAGAAAATCTTAAGTATTCTGCTGCGAAGCCTTGTCACGTAAGTGAGCGATATAAAGATTTTCAACCTTAGTTCTGGCCCAAGGAGTTTTTCGAAGAAATGTCAGGCTTGATTTAATACTCGGGTCATTTTTAAAACAATTGATATCAATAACCAGTGAGAGTTCTGGAAAACCATAAAACTCTACCAGTTCAGTGAGAATGTTTTCTAGTGTTTTTCCGTGCAGAGGATTCGTATTATTTGCCATGAAGATCTTCCAACATTGTATCGAGCATTTTTTCCAGGCTCTTTTGTTCACCGCGGATTCTCGCCAACTGCACTCCACCTTGAAGAGTCGCCAGGAATAAATCTGCTGCTACTTCACTATCAAGACTCTTTCTGATTGTCCCTTCTTTTTTGCCTTGATTGATGGTTTCTGTGAGCCAGTCGCGAACTAAAAAGTGAAACTGCAGGATTCTCTTTTTCATTTTGGGAGTCGTCGAATGAAAATCAGAAGTGAAAGATCCCACCGGACAGATCATATGATTTTTTGAACTAAGCGACTTAAAACCTTTGACCATCTTTTCCAGTTTAACTTTTGCAGGAAGGTCCTGAACCTTTAAGGCCCAATTTTTGTGGCTTTCTTCATAGTCATTCAAAAGGGCCAGGCCCATCTCTTCTTTAGAAGCAAAGTAATAATGAAGACTCGCCTTCTTAATACCTAAGGTATCGGCAATGGTTTGAAAACTAAAGCCAGAAAACCCCAGAGTCTGGAGGTATTCACGACCCAAATCAAGTGCTTTTGTTTTAGTATCTGTAGTGCTATTTGGATTGCTTTTAGTGGCCATATAGACTATTCTACCTACTGGTAGGTAAAGTGTCAATTAGGGTTATAATTTTAAGTATATAGATCAACTAATAAGGAAAAAACCATGAAAACAACGACCATGAGACCTGTGGCCATCATTGCTGGATCAAGAACTCCGTTCACGAGATCATTCACTAATTATCAAAAAACTTCAAACAAAGATTTGATGATCGCGACTCTGCAAAACTTAGTGAACAAAACAAAGTTAAATAACGTTCGCCTTGGTGATGTATCAACGGGTGCAGTGATGAAGAATGCTGAAGACTGGAACATGACGAGAGAGTCAGTTTTAAAGTCAGGGCTTCATCCTCACACTCCTGGTTACGATGTTCAAAGAGCATGTGGAACTGGATTAGAAACAGCAGCTCATATCGCTTTAAAAATTGCTAGTGGCCAGATTGAAAGTGGTATTGCTGGTGGTACAGATACAAACTCTGATGTCACTGGAGTTTTTAGTCACGAGTTTTCATGGCTGATGATGGAGCTGCAAAAAGCAAAATCGTTAGGTGATAAATTAAAAGTTCTAACTAAAATGAAACCTCAATACTTACTGCCAATCTTCCCTGCTGTTATGGAGCCACAAACTGGTTTATCCATGGGGCAACATACTGAGCTGATGGTTCAGGAATGGGGAATCACGCAACAAGAACAAGATCAATTAGCTTTTGAATCTCACCAGAAGGCAGCAAAAGCTTACACTGATGGATTCTTTGATGATTTAGTTTTTGAATACAAAGGAATTAAAAAAGATACCATCTTAAGACCTGATACAACTTTGGAAAAATTAGCAAAATTAAAACCTGCTTTTGATTTCACAGGTAAAGGAACATTAACGGCCGGGAACTCAACGGCACTAACAGATGGAGCTTCAGCTGTATTACTTGGAAGTGAAGACTTCGCTGATAAACACAAGCTTCCTATCCTTGCTTACTTTGTTGATGCTGAATACTCAGCGGTCGACTTCGTTAAAGGTGAAGGTCTTTTAATGGCGCCAACATTTGCAGTGTCTCGCCTACTAGATAGAAATGGATTAACACTACAGGATTTCGATTTCGTAGAAATTCACGAAGCCTTTGCAGGACAAGTTTTATGTACACTTAAAGCTTGGGAGTCAGAAAAGTACTGCGTGGAAAAATTGGGAAGAACTGGAGCGATGGGATCTATTGATAGAGCGAAGCTGAACGTTCATGGAAGCTCGCTTGCTCTTGGACACCCGTTCGCTGCAACTGGTGGAAGAATTATCGCCAGTCTTGCAAAAATGCTTGCTAAAAAAGGATCTGGAAGAGGATTAATTTCCATCTGTACTGCTGGTGGTATGGGTGTAGCGGCGATCATTGAGCGCCCATAGGATTTACGATGAAAAAACATCTGCCAAAACTTTTAGCTTTTCTTTCAACGTTTGCCCCAGTGCTTGCAGCGAAGATCGCGTTTAAAATGTTTGCGACTCCCGTTCGTGTTCCACGTCCTGAGTCTGAGATGCAGATGTTTCATCTTTCAAAACAATACTTTTTAAAAAGTGGCATGGCCGCTTTCGAATGGGGAGAAGCTTCTTCTCCCCTCGTTCTTCTTATTCACGGATGGAATGGCCGTGGAACTCAGATTAGTGCTTTTGCAAAATCACTAGTTGAAAAAAAATTCAGAGTCGTGGCCCTTGATGGACCTGGACACGGAATTTCTCCGGGAAAAATAACAACACCTACTCACTACGCTCAGTTCATCATCGACGCTCAAAAAGAATTGGCCCCAGAAGGCGCTCACGCCGTCATTGCTCACTCTTTTGGTGGTGGGTGCACTGTTCTTGCGGCCACTCGAGGTCTGCAAGTTAAAGGACTGGTTCTGGTGGCGAGCCCCGCTTTCTACGATCGAGTTGTAGGATTTTTCGGAAAGAATTTTGGCCTAAATAAAAATTCGCAGACAGCTTTTGAAGAGCTGATTACGAAAGCTGCAGGCATGCAACCTCAAGAATTGAATGTTGGAAAAATCGGCGCGACTCTAAAAATTCCTGCTTTAGTTGTTCATGATATCGGCGATAACGCCGTCAACTTCATGTCGGCCGAAGCGATTATAGAGGCCTGGCCGGGCACAAGGCTTCTCAAAACCGAAGGTTTGGGGCACAGACGCATCCTAAAGGATCAAAAAGTCATTAGTGAAGTCGCCGATTTCATTGGGAAGATTTCCTAATCCCTCGTTGATTATTAACGCTTTCCGTGATAGTTAGCGTCCTATGAAAAACATTACTTTAAAAGACGTTATTGAGAGCATTTCAATTCTAGAGCACGTAGTACAGAACTCTGAGCTACTAACTGAACTCACTCACGATCAAAGGATCGCGCTTTTTAAAGCAGCTGGGACAATTTCACGTCCAGATAAAAAAGAAATTAAAAAACGCGACAAAGATGTAAAGATCTTCCGTCAAAAACAAATGGTTGAACAAAACAGACTTAAGCGTGCCATGACTGGTATTAGAAGCGCGCGTGAAAATGCTGTCTTCGTTGCTCCAGAACAACTTTTACTTGATAGCGATAAAGCTTATGCTGAAGCACCAGAGTTAGATAAAGCTCGTAACTGTTACGTGTGTAAAGCTGAGTTCACAAAACTTCATTTCTTCTACGATACAATGTGCAAGGAATGTGGAGACTTCAATTACCACAAACGTTTTCAACTGACAGACCTGACAGGTCAGGTTGCACTGATTACAGGATCACGTTTAAAAATCGGATACCATGCAACTTTGATGATGCTTAGATCTGGTGCGACTGTTATTGCGACAACTCGCTTTCCAGTAGACTCTGCACTTCGTTTTGCCAAAGAAAAAGATTTCAACGAGTGGAGCTCTCGCCTTCACATCCACGGTCTTGATCTTCGCCACTCACCTTCTGTAGAAATTTTTGCAAGCTTCATTGAACACAAGTTTGACCGTCTTGATATCTTAATCAACAACGCTGCTCAAACTGTCAGACGCCCACCAGGCTTCTATAAACATTTAATGGAAAATGAATTACTAAACTTCCATGACATTGATCCAAAGGCACAAATCATTTTAAAGAACCACCAGGACTTTAAAACTGAACTTAACCAGATCACTCACGGAGCTGACATCTCAACAGAGAATGCTCTTCCTGTAACATGGCATGGAGAAGGTCCAGGTGTTGGAATCAGAGCGTCTGCAGAGCTCTCTCAAATCCCATACAGCTACGATAACTCTCTTGTCGCAGAGGAAGTATTTCCTGAAGGACAACTGGATGTAGATCTTCAACAGGTCGATCTACGCAAGACCAACAGCTGGAGACTTCGTCTTGGAGAAATCCAGACTCCGGAGATGTTAGAAGTTCAGCTTGTAAACGCTGTTGCTCCATTCATTTTATGTAACCGCTTAGTTCACATGATGAGACGCGATTACACTGGTAAAAAACATATCGTTAACGTGACTGCGATGGAAGGAAAGTTCTATCGTTTCAAAAAAGAAGACCGCCACCCGCATACAAATATGGCGAAGGCCGCTCTTAATATGATGACTCACACGTCAGCTTCTGACTTTGCTAAAGATGGTATTTTCATGAATGCTGTTGATACTGGTTGGGTGACTGATGAAGATCCTGCAGAAATTTCTCAGAACAAACAAGCTGTTCACGACTTCCAACCACCACTAGACATCGTTGACGGTGCTGCAAGAATTTGTGATCCGTTTATCGACGGGATTAATTCTGGGAAGCACTGGTGTGGGCAATTCTTAAAAGATTACAAACCAATCGATTGGTAATGCAATTTAATTTTTTATTAGTGGAAGTACTACAACGACAGGACTATTTGGTCTGCAAGAACCGTCTTCTAAAACTTCCAAGCAATAACTCACGACAGCTTTATCTTTTGCAACTTTAAATCCATGAAAGATAGCTCCTCTCGCATCCAATTCTGCCATAGCAACAGACTTATCCATTCCATAAGCAGACGCTTCAATTGTGTTATCTTCTGGCCAGTAAAAATGACCACTCGTCATAGTCCCGGCATTTGCAAGATTTGTTAACAATGTGAACGATAATAAAAAAAGTTTCATAATAAAGCTCCACTTTATAAAAGTTGGCCTGGTTGCCAGAAGCTTTTCATACCACAATGTTTTATTCTGAATTCCTAAGTAATAAATTTTATCTGTTAATAATTTGATAAATACAACACTCGCCCCTAAGTACCTAAAATGCCAAAACAAAAGGAGCGTTGATTTGAATTCAACAAAGCATTGCTATAAATCAACGGCCAGCTTCAAATAAAGATGAAAGCATATTTCTCAAAGGAGTTAATATGAAAAAAATGATTATCGCACTAACCGTACTTATCAGTGGAACAACTTATGCTGGATGCAATCCTTGTGTATGTGGCCCAGGTGGGGGCTTTGACGGAAATTTAGGTGAATGGTGGGAGCGAAATTGTGGACGTCCAAAACCAATTAAAAACCCAAAAGCAGTTCTTTGCTATAATAAAGACGAAGACCAAATTCAAAAAGTTGTAGATCTGGAACTTGCCCTTGAGAGTGAAGAATTTACAGCGTGTTCAGCACTGAAATAATCTAGAAAAGGTACCAGCAGACTTGTGGTATAGCAGTGTAGCTACCACAAGTCTGCTGGTACCCTGTAATTCTTTCAAAATGATTTACCCTAACCTCGAATAGTCGTAGAACCTAAATAACTATTTAGTTATGGAGATTTTATGAAAAACCTTATTTTTATCCTTTCGATTGCGGCTTCAGTCAATGCTTTTTCAGCAGAAACGAAACCTATTTCAAAATTAACAAGCCCAACAATCAATCAAGCTAAAGAACAAATTTCGACGATTGATTTTATCAACACTCATATTTCTAAAAAAATTATTGGAGTTGATTCATCTGTTGAAGAAAGAATTGCGACTGTTAATAAGATCATAAACAGCTTATGCGACTACGAAGATGGGTTCTACATGCATCCTGTAACGAGAGACCAAAAAGGTTTAAATAACATTGGATCGACATTCTACCGTTACTTCGACGATGCAATGCCTGAAATGGACGATAGAAATGATACGTTAAAAAGTGCTTCAGCATTGCTTTTAAAAGACCAGACTATCGAGGTTTATGTTGGTAGTGACGAAGGATTTATGAATCAAGGTGCTGCTCTTGCAGCTTACGATACAGCGAACTCTGAACTTTACATCACTCTTCTAAATCAATGCGTAAATAAAAAATAATCTCAAAAGGTGCCAGCAGACTTGTGGTAGCTACACTGCTATACCACAAGTCTGCTGGTACCTTCTTTAAAGGGCGGCCAATTTTTTAAGAGTCTCACCCGTCAACCTCTGCACTGTCCACTCATCCATAGGGATGGCCCCAATTGAGCGATAGAAATCAATGGCAGGTGTATTCCAATCCAGTACTGACCATTCAAATCTTCCATAACCTCTCTCGACAGCAAGCTTTGCAATGTGAGTAAGGAGTTTTTTTCCGTAACTTTTTCCACGATGCTCTGGCAGGACAAATAAATCCTCCAGATAAATCCCTGGTAACCCCAGAAATGTTGAAAAGTTTTTAAAGAATAAAGCAAAACCAACGTTCACATCATCTTCTTGAATAAAAATAACTTCAGCAAAACGCTCTTTACCAAAAAGATGCTCTTTTAACAAAGCAGGTGTCGCCACTGCTTCGTGCTCAAGCTTTTCATAAATAGCAAGTGCTTTAATGAAATTCAAAATCTCAGGGATATCAGCTTCTGTTCCTGCAACAATTTTTACATGTGACATATATATTTCCTTAGCTTCTTTTTTTAATGGCATCTAAAGACGAATTCGTCCACGGGCGAAAGGAAAGCAAGACTCCCATCTCATGAAGACTTTTCAGATCACTACCAGCGGCCATCCTCGCCTCTTCTTGAAGTTCAGACACCATTTTATCAAACTTCTTTTTAAACTTCGCGATAGATTCTACTGAAAATCCATTTGTCACGAATCGGATGTAATCAAGCTCTGTTTCAAAATCATGATTCAGATAACTACTTTTAGTTTGAGCAAAAAGAATCTTCCCTACCGCCCCATCTCTTCTAAAACGAAGTGTTCCCGTTTTATTTTTAAGCTTCACTCTGTCTCGAGGATGAAGCTCAAGCAGGTTTAATTTATCCAGCTGCAGGAGAATTTTTTTAGATTCGATACTCGTGATCTCATAATTCTTTTCAATTTTTGCGGGGGTTAATCCATCATTAAGCAACGTAAAGTAATGTAAATGTCTAAGATTTTCGGCCAGGATTTTTTCCTGCTCTTTCGTCAGTGTATAGTTAGATACATCTTCTTCAAAATTAGCATTACGGCAAACTTCAGAAAAACTAATATCACAGGCCTTACAAATTTCATCGATACGCTCAAGGCTTATAGACTTGTCTGCCAGGATTCTTTTCACACTCGATTCACTCAAGTTTAGTGACTTTGCCAGGTCTCGATAAATTATATTTTTTGCTTTGAGAGAACTTTTAAATGCAGCTAAAAATTGATCAATTTGTCCCATAGTGTATCCTCGCTTAGATCTAAGGTATCACAATACAGTACTTCATGAAAGAGTCTTGTGGACGGGCCGGGAGAGGACGATAATCACCTAAACAGGAGGCTATTATGATGGGACTATTAAAATTTCTATTCAATAAGAACACTCTCTTCTACAACTCAAAAGAACAGCGCCAATACATATTTAATCATGAGCGCAGAAAAGATTCAATTATCGCTCATCAAAAATCATTTTAAATCTTAACCCTTGCAACCATAGGCAAACTCCGTAAAATGGTTGCGAGGGCCTTTTATGAAAACAAAGATTTTAATCGCAGTCATGTTGTCTCTAATTTTTGGTTGCAGTAGCTTAAAGAAAGTTGTTGAACCACCAAAAGTTAAGCTTCAAGAAATTCATATCACTAAATTATCTGCACTCAACGCTGATCTTGAAATTATTTTAAGCGTAAAAAACCCGAACAATATCAATTTTGATGTAAAAAATTTGAAATACTCACTGGATATCAACGATAAAACAGTGACGACCGGAACGATGAAAGAGAAGGTTCTGGTAAAAGGAAAAGATACCACCATGGTGGCAGTCCCTCTTCGTGTTAACTACAAGGATATCCTGAGCTCGGCGCTTATGCTCCTGCAAAAAGAAGGTGTCCCTTACATGGTAAAGGGCAGCGTTGAAGTTGGACCTTTCACTATCCCTTTTGATGACAAGGGGAATTTGAGATCTGGTGATCTATAGGCGTGTATTGGTTTTCATCAATAAATTCAAAATCGCTTCCCCAAACATAATCGTCCTCATGAACAACTTCGATCACCTCTTCTGACTTAATCTTCTTTTTAAACATGTAGTAATAAACAATCCCGCTTAAGACACCGGCAAAATAGCCAAGGAAGTGACTCAAGTAGCTTACCTCGGGCTTAAAGCTGTCCGGTACAAATAACACGATCGTTACCGCTACCACTTTCAAAATACGCCTTCCATTAGACTCACGTCGGTCTATAAGCCATGCCAGCGCAAGCCAGGCACCACCCATCCAATTCACGACTCCAGACACTCCTATAAGGCCCACATGCTCCGGCATCGTCTGTAGTACGGCCAGGTTAACCAGACCGCCGACGAAGAAGCCGAAGAATGGAAAAAATGTATAACCGAAATAAGCGATGAGATAATATGAGAACGGAAAAAATAAAAATAAATTACCTAAGATATGACTTAAATCACCATGAGCAAAAAGCGTCGTCCAGGCTCTCCACCACTGGCCCTGTGTGAAAACAAGATCCCCGTTGGCCGACATCCAAAGAGGGGCATTGAATAAATTATTGATGTAAATGAAGCTGGTAACCAGCAAAAGGGACATTAAAAAGAGAGTTGGGTTAAGACCGTCTCTCTTTGGAATTTTTGTCAGCCAATTTTCTTTAATGTAGGTTTTTGTTTCCATGCCAAACAAGATGAGTGCACTAAAAAAAGTTGCAAGGGTGGAAGCAAAAAATATTCAAAAAAAAGTTAGGGTTACCAATCTGATACTTAATAGTGTCAATAGCTAAAAAATTAAGAACATGGAAGTAACACTGTTGCAAATTGTGAAGGTATCAACACAATTACTACGTAAAAAACTACTTAATATTAAGCTTACGTTAAGACTGTCTCGACGAATGTTGTGAAGAAAATAACTAAGTAAGTTTGTATTGATACTCTCTTTAATCTTCTTAATACAATATTGAGTTTTAAAAGACATACTAGTGTGAGAAATGTGATGAATAAGATTATTTCGGTATGAGGTACTAAAGATGCATGAGATTAGAGAATTATCAAATTCCTATGAAATGTCTAAGCTCGCAATTGATTCGATGATTGATTATGCTGTTTATATTTTAGATAAGAAAGGAATTATTCTTTCTTCAAATAGTGGTGCTAAAAACTTAACAGGCTTTCAGGCCAGTGAAGTTATCGGAACACATTTCGCTAGATTTTATTCAATGGATGATATTGAACTCAGCATTCCTGAACACGAATTAAAACTTGCCAGATGCCATGGCCATCACGAAATTGAAAACTGGGTCACAAGAAAAGATGGGACAAAGTTTTGGGCCAACATCGTTATCAACCGCCTTAATGATCAAAGTGGAAAACATATAGGATACTCTCAAATCACAAGAGACCTGACAGCAAAGAAACACCATGAAGATGCACTCATCATGGCAGAGTACTCTGCTCAAAGAGAATTGAGATTAAAATCACAGTTCATTGCCGACATCTCTCACGAGCTTCGGACTCCCTTAGGGGCCATTTTAGGATTTGCAGAATTTTTACAAAAAGACAATATAGACGAAAAAGACAAGTCCCATTATTTGGATGTTATTTTAAAGAACGGTAAAAATCTTAACCGTATCATTAATGAGGTTTTAGACCTTTCAAAAATTGAAGCAGGAAGAGTCGATATCGAACTCATTGAGTTTAACCTCCATCAAATCATTGAAGAAGTTATTGAATTATTCAAACCTCAGTGTACAGCAAAAAATATCTCTATTATTTATGACAAAAAAGACCTCGACGTTAATAAAATCATCAGTGACTGCAATCGCCTTCGTCAGATTCTCAACAACATTATTGGTAATGCCATCAAATTTACTGAAAAAGGTGAAATTACTATTACCGTAAGTAAGGCCCAGGAAACACCTGAGCAGAATTGTTTTGAAATCTTAATAAAAGACACTGGCATCGGTCTCACAACAGAAGAAATGAATAAAATATTTCATCCTTTTATCCAGGCCGGAACAACTCAAGCAAAAAAACAAGGCTCTGGTCTTGGATTAGTCTTAGCGCGCAGAATGGCAGAGGCCCTAGGTGGAGATGTTGAACTTGTAAGCACGACTCCTGGAGTCGGCAGCGTCTTTAGCGTGAAGTTCACTGACTACAAAACTCTAAAAAGTTCTTCTAAGTCTAAGGCCACGGAGACTCAAGAGCATTCATTAAAATCGAAATCGATTTTAATTGTCGATGACTCTCTCGATAATCTGGAAATTATAAAATTATTTTTGAACTCTTACGGTGGTGATCCTGATATTGCCATTGATGGTGATGAGGCCTTAAGAAAAGTTCAAACTAAAAAATATGACGTTATTTTAATGGATATTGAAATGCCCAATATGAATGGCTTTCAAGTTATCAAAGAGCTTCGTCAACGTAAAAATAAAACACCTGTCATCGCTCTTACGGCACATGCTATGCCGGAAGATCGCCTTAGAACTAAAAACGCTGGTTTTTTTGACCACGTTACCAAACCAATTGATTTCAATTATCTTGTCTCAGCGATTGAGACTCTTCATTAAATGGTCGGAGTTTATTCCCGACCTTTAATTCTTACTCATTCATTAAATTTTATCCAATGGCGCCATAATAATTTCAATGTCACCAGGAACCTGAGGAAAATTCCCCTTATTCCAATTATCTCTGGCAAGAGAAATTTTTTCTTTAGAACTTGAAACGAAATTCCACCAGATAAATTTAGGATGTTCGAACGTCTCTCCACCAATCAGCACGCAATGAGTGCCTCTTTTAAGATGTGCTTTTATATCTGATCCTTTTTCAAAAACGATCATCTCATGATTTGAATAAATCTTATCATCGACCACAATCTCACCTTCAATCAGATAAAGTGCGACTTCAAAATTATTTGATTCATAATTAAATTCATAATCAGATACGGCCTGCATATTTAAAAAGACTAAAGGGCCGTAGGCCTTAACTGGAGACTCCAACTCTTGATACTTCCCTACAACGACATCAATTTCTACATCATTAAGTTCAAGCTTAGGAATCTGGGTATTTTTAAAATTGACAAATGATGG
>JBEIPV010000168.1:0-5042 GCA_040376855.1 Bacteriovorax sp. | reverse complement strand
CTAAAATCCAACCAACACTCAAAATTATGGATCGTCATCTTAGTTTCATGGGCGATCGCTTTCTTTGAATACTGCTTCCAGGTTCCAGCAAATAGAATCGGAATCCAGTTCCTGACTCTTGGCCAACTTAAAGTCATGCAAGAGATCATTACAATGACAGTCTTTGCAGCTTTCTCAATTCTTTACATGAAAGTGCCACTAACAAAAAACTTTTTGTATGCCAGCGTCTGTCTTGTCATGGCCGCATTTTTTATTTTTAAAGACCAAGTTCACGCATAAAACTTAAAAAGGAATTTAAGATGGGAAAAATTATCAGTTTCATCAATCAAAAAGGCGGAGTCGGAAAAACAACGATGGCCTTTAATTCTGCTTTTGCCCTAGCTCAAAAAGGCAAAAAAGTTTTAACGATTGACTTAGACCCGCAAGCCAATCTTACTCTTTTATTTGAAGCCAACAATTCATACAACCTTCATCATCTTCTAGTGAATTCGATTAAAGAACTAAAGATGATCCACGTTCCAGCAATGCTTTCTGAAATCCTTCATTACTCGCAAGGTAATGCAGTAGTAGATTTAATTCCTGGTGGGCAGGAGCTTTCTGGATTTGATCTAACAGTAGCTTCAATCAATGCTCCAAGACAGTTAGTGCTAAAAAAATTCTTAGAGATCAATAAGCTTAAAGAACGCTACGATTACATCATCATCGATTGTCCACCAACATTAGGTCTTCTGGTCATCAACGCACTTTGTGCGAGCGATGGAGTGATCATTCCATTTAAGGCCGATGATTTCTCTGCTAAAGGCCTGGATCATTTTTATCAAGTACTCGAAGATATCGCAGAGATGGGGATCGTGGCGGCACCAGAAGTTGTGCTTCATGTCCCTAATTTAGTTGATCTGCGCCGAAAACAAGAAAATGATGATTTGACAAAAATTATTGAGAAGGTCGACAATGCTGTAGGTGAGGGAAAAGTTTTTTCTCCATTTTTAAATAAAGCAGGACTGGTAAAATCATTATCAGGACGTAAATCGGTATTTGAATTTAAGACTAATGAGTTTGTCGAACTACGCGAGAAATTCATGGGAATTGCCGATAAAATCGAGGAGTGGGCGAATGTCAGACAGTAAAAAAAGTTCTAATCCACTATATGTCGTAAGAAACAATGGAGTTGATGTGGAAGCAGCAAATAGCATTATCGATTTAATTTTGAAGAAAACGGGGATTGATCAGATGATTCCTATCTTAGAAAACATTATGGCGATTTTACTTTCTCAGGTGAATTCTTATCCGATGTTTATTGAAGTGAAAAAGATCTTTGATGCGATTTTTGAAAAAGCGATTGAAGTTATGTTTCAAGCTCAGCAGGTTATCAATTCTATGCAGAAGAAGAACGCTTAATTTTAATGGACAGTTGAGAGTAGAGCATCTGGAACAAAGATCCTTTTTGTCCCATTTGAAGTTTTACTAGCAACTTCTGCCATTTCTAAATCAGTTGTAATTAATATTGGTATTTTGGAACATAAGAACATATTGAGAATCATAGCATCGTTCGATGCTATTCCATATAAACCCATTAGTGAAATAGCTTCCTCCCATTGAGGATTTCTTAGCATGAAATCATTTTTATCATTTGTTCTTATCGATATGAAGTTAAGATCAAAAAATATTTCTGTACCCGGCCATATTGGTTTAAGGCGAGAATTTAAATAATCTCTACAAAATATAATCCACCCATTCTCTTTGGAAGTTTTAAAAGAAGAAAGTAAGCGACGAAAAACTTTGATTTGACCAACATCAATTTTAGCTGATTTTTCATCGGCAATTTTTCTACGGTATACGGTACGATGTGATTTGAGTTTTTCTAATAAGGGACCATTTAGTTCAGAGCTAAAATCTTCTAAGAAATCAATGAGGCATTCAGCAATTAAAACGCGTCTGTGGTTTTCTAGAAATTCAGCTCTAACATTAATATTAGTGAAAGGAAGAATCTTCTCATTAGAAATAATATCAAATATCAGCTCAGTCTCTGAGTTAAATACATCTAGAGTATAAGTTGCAGAGAATAAAACGGTTGTATCGACAAAACATGTAGCGATTTTCTCTTTTCTTATGTAATTTTTCATCTCAGAAAATGGATGGATCATATAACTATATTCCAATATCTTTATCAGGTTTCACTGGTCTTTTAATTTGTGTATTTTCAATGTTTTCTTTTTTTCCAAACACCTCTAATAATTCCTTTCTTTGCTCTGGAGTGAGAGGAGTTTTAACGATCTTATTATAAAACTCTCTAAAGCGAGCGACAGATCCTGGTTTTAAATACTTTAATGGTTGATTCGGTTCATCTTCTTCATACATAAATACCTCCATACTATCTAAGCAAGATAACATGGTTTGTGAACATGGTACGTTGTTGATTTTATTGGGTATTTTTTACGGGAACGCAGAACGTGAAGGTAGGGATGTCATTTATATAGATTGATTCTCCACCAAGTAACTAACTTGATGGAGATTATTTTTATTACTCTTTTAACTCACGTCTTGCCACTAACTGATAACTCCCAATCTGCCACACCATCAACAAAAGAATCATTAAAGGCTTAGCTAGCGGAAAAGAAGTATATTTAAAGCTCTCCATCCCTTCTTTTTTCTCATGAACAACTGCTTCCTCATCAATGGCCTTCATTCCAAACCCAATTGTAACCATTCCATTTTTTCCTGTAGCAGGATCAGGTTGTTTTACGACGGTTAAATTCGTCACCGAAAAAACCAGCATGAATAAAAGCAAAGCAAATGTAGATAAAAAAGAAAACTTCGCAGCGTTACCTGCAACTACAGTTTCTCTTTCATCGCGCTCTTTTATCCCAGCAATTCTCGCCATAGTAGTATCACGATAGTTTTTACTAAAAAGCATTTTGGTAACTGTATAAAGCAGGATTAAAATCCACGCGATAAAAAACCAACCAAACACATCCCATATTCCACCATTCAATTGTGCCGGACTAGCAGCACCTTTAAATTCAAAACTTGCCCAGATCATAAATCCTATAAACACAGGACTCGTGTACATAAAATACTTCAGCGAATACTTATCAAAACGATTTAGCTCTTTCATTATTCCTCTTCCTTTAGTTTAAAAATGTCGTGTATGTTTTTTTCAAAGAACAGACTCAATCGAAATGCGAGCTCAAGAGACGGATTGTAATTACCTTTCTCAAGTGCATTGACTGTGGCCCTCGTTACACCAATAAAATCTGCTAACTCTTGCTGAGTGATTTTTTTTTCAGCACGAAGTACGTGCAGATCATTGAGTAACGTTAATTTTGTTTTCAAATTCCCCATGGGTGTTGACTCCTTCAATGTAAAGTAAACTATACATCGCAAAATCCAATGTCAACTAAACTGTACATTTTGAGCAGTTTATTTGATATTTTGATTAAGTTTTCAATAGGTTAGGGTTGATAAAAGTCGGAAGATGAGAAAACAGAATCGAGGATAATAAAAATATTATCTAAAACAAAATGAAAGAATGAACGCTTATTATCGAGAACGAATTCTACGAGTTTTTACAGGAGCAGTAGGTTCAGGAATAGAGTTATCAACAGTCCAGTCGATTTTTTCAAGTGTCGTAGTAGGTTTTTCTTGAGGTCTCATAACTGACGCTTGCCCAGTGGCAACTTCATCAGAAATAACATCAGTAACTGCATCGGCATTCGCCATTTGCAATTCTTCGGTTCTCAATTGACTTGTTTCCAGAGCACGTAACTCAGCTTCAAAATCAGAAACAGGAGCAATCGCGCTGAATGCGTTACTTGAGAAAATGAATGTCAGAAACAACATAGTTTTTAACATTCCATTATTTTTTCACATATTTAGATTTTTTAAAAGGGCCAATGGAAATCATTCATGCTATTTAAATATCTATGACTTATAATGCCGAAGAAGACCTATTTCTTCACTCTTACCACTACGATTTACCCCCGGAATTGATCGCTCAGCGTCCGGTGGATGCCATTGACCGCCACCAATCGCGTTTAATGGTTTATGACGTAAAGACGGACACGGTGACTCACGATCATTTTTTCAACCTTCCGAAGTACCTTCCAGAGGACTCTTTGATTGTTTTTAATCAGTCTAAGGTTTTCCCTTCAAGGCTTTTAGGAAACAAAAAAAGTGGTGGAAAGGCCGAGTTGTTTTTCTTATCTCACGAATTAAATGCAGAAGGGTTTTACCCATGTCTGTTAAAGACTAGATCGAAAAAAAGCATTGGAGATGAATTCTTTTTTGCAGACAATTTATTAGTTCAAGTAGGCAGCCTTAATAACGATGGAACTTTCGGCGTAAAAATCGATCTTCCAGCTCAGTATCAAAATCTACTTTCATATTTAGAAAAAAATGCACTCATTCCTATTCCTCCTTACATTAGAAAAGGGGAAAGTGATGACGAAGATAAAAAAAATTATCAAACAGTTTACTCAAAAGAAACCGGATCAGTAGCAGCACCGACAGCGGGACTGCATTTTACTAATGAGCTTTTAGGAAAACTTAGTGTTCATAAAATTGATCAGGCCTTTGTTACGTTACACGTAGGACTTGGAACATTTAAACCAGTCACGGTAGATCACTTAAAAGATCACGTTATGCATTCGGAAGAGTATTTCGTCGACAGCGAAAATTTAAACAAAATTAGAAGCGCAAAAAACGTTTTTGCAGTAGGGACGACAAGCCTTAGGGTTTTGGAGTCTAGTTACGGAAAAGATATTAAAGCAGGTGAGCACTATAAAACGCAGATATTCCTTCACCCAGGGGTGAATGTGCAGAGCGTTTCAGGTCTTATCACGAATTTTCATCTCCCCGAATCAACCCTACTTATGTTAGTGTCAGCGTTAATCGGCAGAAAGAAAACGCTCGAACTTTACGAGCTTGCTGTAAAAGAAAAATACCGATTTTTCTCTTATGGTGATGCCATGTTGATTTTAAGGTAATGACCATGTCAGAAAAAAAGATTTTCACAAAAATAGCTCAATCAAAAAAGGCCCGTG
>JBEIPV010000194.1:0-3558 GCA_040376855.1 Bacteriovorax sp. | reverse complement strand
TCTTTTTGACCAGCAAATGCCTGACCTGATATTAGCCCCAGAAGGATAATGAAAATAAGCTGTTTATTCATACCCACATTTTAGCGAAAATATGGATGCTCATGTTGAAACCGTGAAAAATATACCTTGAGAAAATCCGGTTTAACCCCTTAAAATTTAGGGGTTAAACCAGATCCGTTGTGAGATTACTTAAGCATTACGCCTTGAAGAAGGTTGGCATTTACAATTTTCACTTCCTTTATCCCCAGTCCTTCCATAAAGCCCTGGACTAAGAGCAAGTTCGTTACGTCTGTTGAGCGGTAGTCTCCAATCAGGTCCTTGTCGCTTTTTTGCGACTGGGTTTTTCCTGCTTTATCCAGCTCTTCTAAAGAGTATTGTCCGTCTTTTAACTGCAATTGGTTTTTAATCGAATTCCCGTGAACTCCACCAACACCGACAATGGTGTGGGTCTGGATATCGCTTTTAATCGCCGCTGGAACATGCAGTCTTGAGTATGAACGTGCCAGAGCAATCACCTGCTCGCGTTTATCACCAATTGGGTTAGGTGTTGATGTTGATTCAACTGCTTTGGACTGAATCACTTCAATCACCATATTTTTAAAAGTCACCGAAGCAAGATCTCCTAAGTACATATGCGGCTTATTCGTTTTTTCCATACTAACCATTTGCATAGATCCACCACCGATGTCCCATACGACGATATTTCTATTTTCAACAGTTTTTTCATCCATCAATGAAAGTACAGACAAGTAACCTAGCAATGCTTCCTCTTCCTGACTGATCACTTCCAGGCGCACTTTAAATTTTCTTGCGAAACCTTTAATGACGTCAGTTCCGTTTTGAGATTTTCTAAAAACTGAAGTAGCGACACCATAGATTTTTTTAGGTTTAAAAGTTTTTCCTTTCTTCATCATTCCAGTCAGGACCTCTTCTCCTTTAGCAATTATGGCCGGACTTAGATTGCCATCAGCATTTTTTTCTAAATCTTCATTGTACTGAACTGCTTGGCTTTCTTTATGAAGAATTTCAAGAACTTTATCTTTACAGAAGTCGACCTTGGCCACCATCATCTTCGTTGAACCAGAGCCGATATCCAGTCCCATACGAACTTCCTGGCAATTTTTCGCCAACACATCCAAAGAGGTAAAAAGAGAAAAAAACAAAATAAGATAAAGATAATTTTTCAAGAAAACTCCAAATTAAACATTAAGAATATTGATACAAATAAAAGCACTACTCTTGGTACTCTTTTACCATCTCAATCCATTGAGGAAGATTATAGTAAGTGCTCACTCGCAAAATTTTATTGTTTTTGATTTCAAAAAAACTTCCAGCTCGGATACTGTACTTTTGATTGCGGGCAGGAGGAAGTGTTCCATCCGTTTTTAAATAAGTTCCATGAACCATAAACTCAGCAGAAGCGTTTTTTCCGTTATCACTCACCATGATAACCAGATCTTTAATATCTTCTTTGTAACAAACATTCATATGGTTTAGGAATGCTTCAAATTTTGTTTTGCCGAATTGAATCTTCCCCTGATTGATGTCATGCTCAATGTTATCGTCAACTAAAGAAAGCATTGCCGCAGCATCTCCCTTGTTAAAAACTTCAAAATAACGACTAATTAATTCTTTCATCTAAACTCCGGGAAAAGTGTGCAAAAAAACATAGTTAACTCTATCTTTATTGTTTTATTTTTCCAAGCCCAAGCGTATAAATAGCATATGAAAAATAAATTATTTGGCACTCCAAAACTTAGATTCCTCTATTCTTTGTTGATCTTTCAACTCGTCTTATACTCAGTCTTTAGAATTGGTTTTTTGATCTTCTTTAAAGACAATATTTCCGATGGAACCACCGGACTTATCTTCCATAATCTGTGGCTAGGAATACGCTTTGATATTCGCCTGGCAATGGCCCTTTTACTTCCAGCAATGATTTTTATCAACCTTCCACTTAACCCGGCCTTCAAAGTACGATTGATGAACTGGATTTACAGTACCATCTTTTCACTGATCTGCTTTTTATACGTAGTAGACGTTGGTTACTTTGGGTATTTAAAGTCACGTTTAAATGCAACCATCATCTCGTTCTTAAAAAATCCGATGATTTCATTTGAGATGGTTCGCGAGTCTTATCCATGGCCACTGCTGCTTTTACTCATTGTGGGACTATCACTGATCTGTATTTTTATCGTTGTAACAATGTTAACTCCAAAACTAGTGGCTTCACCTTTAGTTAATAACAACAAAACGCGTTTTGCCGGTGGTTTATTGTTCCTGGCCCTTTTTGGATTTGGATTATACGGAAGTGTGCAAATGTACCCTCTGAGATGGTCTGAAGCTTTTGCGACTCCAGATGCATTTACTTCTAATCTTTCACTCAATCCTATTTTATATGTGGCCGACACTTACACATTCAGAAATGCTGAGTATGAAAAAAATAAAGCGCAAGAGCACTATGAAATCGTGGCAAAATTCTTAGGTGTCGATGAACCTGATGCAAAAAAACTTAACTATGTTAGAAGTTTTCCAGGTGATGCTGCTAAGAGTGCATCTCAACCAAACGTTGTTGTCATCGTTATGGAATCAATGGCCTGGTATAAAACAGGTCTTGGTGGATCAGAAGTTAATCCTACTCCTAACCTTGATCAACTGGCAGGCGAATCGCTGGTGTTTAATAATTTCTACACTCCGACAGTCGCAACAGCACGCTCGATCTTTGCAGCAGTGACAAGTTTACCGGATACATCAAAAGTAAAAACGGGTTCAAGAAATCCGTTTATCGTTAATCAACACGCCATCATGGGTGAGTTCAAAGGTTACGAAAAATTTTATTTTTTAGGTGGAAGTGCAAACTGGGGTAACATCCGCGGGGTTTTCACTTACAACGTTCCTAACTTAAATATCTTTGAAGAAGGTTCATACAAAGCTCCACGCGTGGATGTTTGGGGTATTTCGGATTTGAATCTGTTTAAAGAGGCCCATGAAAACATCAATCTAGATATTGCCAAAAACAAGAAGCCATTTTTTGCTTTCATTCAAAGTGCAGGATTTCACCGCCCTTACACAATCCCAGCTGATAACGATGGCTTCGTCGTTAAGACTCCTAAAGATATTTCAGAAGCAGAAATCAGAGCTTTTGGTTTTGAATCTTTTGAAGAATACAATGCGATGAGACTGCAAGACTTTGCTCTTGGGAAATTTTTTGAATTAGCAAAAAAAGAAGACTGGTACGACAACACGATTTTCGTCGTGTTCGGGGATCACGGTCTTCCACATAACAACGCGAAGAATGTTCCAAACTGGAAAAAGAGTTTAGCCAATGGCTTTCACGTGCCACTTATCATTCACTCTCCTAAGCGTATAACTCCAGGGGTAGAGAGCAAAATCGCTTCAGAAATGGACGTTATGCCGACGCTAGCGGGTCTTGCAGGAATTCCTTATAAGACCAGAGCATTGGGAAGAGATTTGTTTAATCCGAAGTTTGATGATTACAGAGCGGCCTTCTCATATAACTGGTACGCACCTTTTCACATCAGCTTAGTTGATAAGGAT
>JBEIPV010000174.1:0-4491 GCA_040376855.1 Bacteriovorax sp. | reverse complement strand
GTGTTCCCTGGCCGCAGACGAATTAAAACTTCAGGTGGCCAATACCCATGAAGTTGTGACTTCGTTATTAGAAGTCATTTACGGTAACAAAAAATCAATAGTGCCTTCAATTTGAGGGCACGCTTTTAGGCAATTCTTGTCCAAAAAGTGCTTATGAATAGCTATGAATATATATAATTATCGGTAATTACGTGTACTGTAATTTCTTACTTTAAATTTTTTCAATTTAATTTAAAATTAATAAGCAGAAGAGGCTTTATATGAAAATGTTATCATTAATGAGTTTTTATTTTTTATCCCTATCAACAGCTCAAGCTGCACTAGAGGGAGACTACGTTTTAATTGCAGGACCAAAATCTTGTCCGATCGGCAGCATCTCAATGAAGGTAAGTGGAAAAGAGAGAAATCTACTTTTTGGAAATCAGCTTTCATGGACGTTGAACCTTGAAGATAAATCTGAATTTAAAGAAGTCGTTGAAGAAGGATGCACTTATGTTACGACATATGAAAAAACAGTAGATGCCTTTAAAGCGAAGACTGTCAGAAGTGCATGCCCGAGTGTTTCAGAGAATGCTGTGATTAATGAAGAAATGGAATTTAAAAACAGCAAACTTAATTATCAGTTTGACCAGGTGTCTGGCGATCATAAAAAAACCACGTACAAATGTACTTACAATAGAAGAATTTAGATGATTCAAATTATGTTACTTCTGTTTATGTCGTCGCCTTCATGGAGTGCTCCTTCATCATTTGAATGCAGCACTACTACGAGTATGGATGGTGTAAAACGTTGTATTGAAGCTCTTGGTAAAACAGTCGGCAACACAGGAAAGCTTCCTATGGTATGCGCTTCTATGCCAGCACCAGAGCAAAAATTTGTGTTTAAAACTTTAGCTGAGCCATTTAATGATGATGGAGCTGAATGTACAAACTTCATTACGGGTAATGGTAAATCCGCTGGATATGGCCCGTGGGGAAAAACGATTATTGAATATTTAAAAGAAGAGGGGCCTGACTCAATTTTCATGAGCTCTAATCTGGCAGGAATGAGCACAGGTGTTGCCGCATGCCCGAACTGGAAGAATATGACGGTTGATGAAAAGAGACACTTTTGGGTTTGGGTTATGGCCTCAATTGCAAAAGTTGAATCTACATGTCTGCCAAAAGCTAGAAACGGTGGTGGGACAAATGGTGTAGCTGTAGGTCTTGTTCAATTAGATGAACGACCTTCTATGAGAAAGTGGAGAGGAGAAAACTGCAAAGCTAAATCAGTAAATGCACCTGAAGATAATCTTCGTTGTGGCCTTGATATTTTAAGTGAGCTACTTAAAGGAAAAGAAGGTGATTACAAAGGTAATGGAGAATTGTGGGGGCGTAGATCAGGTTCTTACTGGCAACATCTTCGTCAATCAAGTGGCGGTGAAATTTCAGACCTCATCAAGTTAAATCCTTACTGTAAAAAGTAATGTCATTATTAGAATTTATTTATCCAATAAAAAATCATTAGTGCCATCAATTTGAGGGGGCACTTTCAGGTAACTCCAGTCTAAAAATTTTTATGAAATTTTATAATTCTTGGAAATTATAAGCACCGATATTTAGTACTTTTATTTCTTTCACTAAGGCCTAAGATTATTAAGTCGATGAGGCCAATATGAAAACACTATCATTAATGATTTTTTATTTTCTATCTCTCTCAACTGCTCATGCAAGTCTTGAAGGAGATTATATTTTGATTTCGGGGCCAAAGCTTTGCCCCATCGGAAGCATTTCTTTAAAGACTACTGGAAAAGAAAGAGACCTGCTTTTTGGAAATCAGTTATCATGGACACTTAATCTTGAAGATAAATCTGAAGTCAAAGAAGTGGTTGAACACGGATGTACCTATGTCACATCTTATGAAAAAACAGTAGACGCTTTTAAGGCAAAGACAGTCAGAAGTAATTGTCCAAGTGTTTCTGAGAATGCTGTGATTAATGAAGAAATGGAATTTAAAAATACCAAACTTTATTATCAGTTTGAACAAGTTTCTGGGACTAATAAAAAAACTACGTATAAATGTACTTACAACAGAAGAACTTAGATGATCCAGGTTATTTTACTTTTATTTATGTCGGTGAACTCTTGGAGCGGTCAAGAGTGTAGTCGTGCTTCGACGATGGAAGGGGTAAGTCGTTGTGTGAAAGAATTCAATGAAACAATGACTGATACCGGCAGATCTCCCAGTCCATGTACGGCCTTCGTTGGTGAAGAAAAAAAATCTGCATTCGAAAATTTATCCGAAGAGTTTAGTGAGGGCGGGGCCGTTTGTACGGATTTCATTACTGATAATGGTGATAGTAGTGGATATGGCCCATGGGGAGAAGCTGTTATTGGCTACCTGAAGGAGCAAGGACCAGACTCAATTTTCATGAGCCCTGATCTTGCAGGAATGAGTACAGGTGTGGCCGCATGCCCGAACTGGAAAGATATGAGCGTGGATGAAAAAGAGCATTTTTGGGTTTGGGTAATGGCCTCAATTTCTAAAATTGAATCTACATGCAATCCGAAAGCTAAAAACGGTGCTTCAACAAATGGTGTGGCCGTGGGCCTTGTCCAATTAGATGAAAGACCTTCTCAAAGAAAGTGGAGAGGAGTTAACTGTAAAGTTCAGAGAGTGAATGAGCCGAATGCTAACCTACGTTGTGGACTTGATATCATCGGTGAATTGCTTAAAGGAAAGGAAGGCGAGTACAAAGGCAATGGTGAGTTGTGGGGGCGCAGATCGGGCTCTTATTGGCAGCATCTTCGTCAATCCAACGGTGGTGGGATTTCAGACCTGATTAAGCTAAATCCTTACTGTAAGAAGTAAGTTGTAATTGCGGCCCTGCTGGCAACCTCTTCAGCATTTTTTATAAGTTTTTGCTATGAACTTTTGGCAAAATAATAACAAACTTAGTGAGCTTTGTTTCAGGATCAATAGTTAAAGACCCTTGATGATTCTGAATGATTTTTTGTGAAATACTTAGACCTAATCCAGTGCCTTTTTCGTTAGGTTTGGTTGTGAAAAAAGGCTTCATGATTTTTTCACGAAGTTGCAGAGGAATTCCGATTCCATTATCTGTTACACTTATAACGACATCTGTTTCACGCTCCAGCGCCTCTACGTGGATAAACTTTCCAGGACGACCTTCAATAGCATCAAGTGCATTTCCTAGAAGATTTAAGAGCACCTGAGAGATTTCAGTCTGACGACACTCGATTTCAACTGGAGTTTTACCTAGCGCCTCGACCTTAAATTCAATTTCCACCCCCATGCTCATGAAGCGTTCACGACAAAAGCTAAAGGTCTCTTCAATGATTTTTAAGACAGGAGTTTTCACCATTGGATCATTATGTCCATCCCTGGAAAAGGCGCGAAGTCCTTTGATGATTTTTGTAATTCGATCAATTGTTTCTTGAATTCGACTTGTGGTCTTTAAAACGCTTGAGCTATCCAGGCTATTTCTTTCGGCCATCTCGTGAATTTGATTCACTCGCATTTGAATGATAGTCAGAGGATTATTAATTTCATGGGCAATACCGGCCGACATTTCTCCCAGTGCTGAGAGTTTAGCAGAGTGGATGAGAGTCTGCTGTTGCTCAATGATCAACTCCTGAGACTTTCTTAATTCTTCAGTTCGGTTTTCGGCGATCTTTTCAATATCATCTAAAGTGATTTCAAGCTTTGCTTGCCTTTCAGCAATAAAGCCCAGTTCATCCAGACCATTTTTAATTGAAATAAATAAAATGCAGTTTTCAAAGACAACCCATGCAGAGTGCTCGAGGGCACGCCATGGAGTAGATGATAAAACTCCGTAAATGGATTCCGGCCAGAAATACCCTCTGATAAAGTGGTCCAGGACAGTGATCAATGTCGCCAGTAAAAGTGGCTTTATATCTCTGTAGAAAGCAATGAAAGCAAGAGATACAAAAACATGAAAGTGTGTTTCGATTCTTCCACCTGTTAGATGAATGAAGAGAATTGTATAGAGTGATTGAGCAATTGTGATGACGTAACGGTTGAGAGTTTCTCCCGGTCTGGTAATCGCAAGATAGATAGGAAGAGATGAAAGCAGACCACCTAAAAAAATAGCGGCGTAAACGTGAATATGAATCTGACTATTGACGCCTACCCAGGTGCGTGGAGTGATTAAAAAAGCTAAAAGAATTCCCAGTAGCCATTGAAAAAAGAAGAGACCGGCAAAAAGACGATCGGTTTTTTCCGCAAGTTTGCGGTAATTTTCCTGAAAAATTTCTCTCTTTCTTTTGTGATATTTAATCTCAGTCTCAGACATAATGCTTTCCATATTATTTAGATGCCGGAGATCTAAGAGCACAGCCAAAAATAGACGATTCTGCTATTTGAGTATTTGTGCTGTTTTCCATCCAGTTAAGAATGGCCAATCGTCCGAGAGAGTCCCCCATGTGGCCTCTGGCCGGTGTCAGTCCACCACTAAAAATAAGGCGTCC
>JBEIPV010000011.1:0-45738 GCA_040376855.1 Bacteriovorax sp. | reverse complement strand
CCGTTTAGCTAATACAAGTTGGCATACGACCTCTTTGAATTTCGATTTTTAAAAGAATCGAAATTGATCATTAATCTTTTTAATAAGGACCCTTGTATGAAATTGCAAACATCAGGATCTAAGACGACCTTTTCAAAAAACGGCAATAAATTTTTAGCACTCTTTCTTCTTTTGAACATTTTTACGATATCTAACTCGTATGCACTTGGATCAAAAAGACCAGTTGTTAAGCCTCCTGCTGTGACACCTACACCGACTCCACCAACAACTCCAACAGTCCCACCAGCGACTGGTGGCGGTGATACATCGACGACAGTGGCCGCTTCACTACTTAGTCCATGGACTAAAAGCAACAGCACGATCGTTATTGATGCTTATGAAGGAAACTCGATTGACTGGAATAAGATGGCGACTGATCGAAAAGTAGCTGGAGTTATTCACAGATCAAGTATTGGAACCAAAGTTGATAGCCAATATGTTGCACGTAAGAAAATTGCTCTTGAACGTGGTTACCTGTGGGGAGCTTACCACTTAGGTCGTCCAGGTAATACAATCGCTCAGGCCGATCTCTTTTTATCATTAATTAAAGATGAACCTAACACTTTAATGATTCTGGATTTAGAAGATACAAACTCTGGAAGTTTTATGACTATTAATGAAGCGGTAGTTTTCATGAATTATGTTTATGAAAAGACCGGTCGTATTCCAACAGTGTATGCAAACCACTCAACGACTGTACTTTTAAACCAAAAAGTTAAAAACAATCCATTATTTCAACAATCAAAACTTTGGTATGCGAGATTCAAAGCAAACGTGACTGATTTTCCGGCCGGTATCTGGAAAAACTATTTCCTATGGCAATTCTCGAGCGAGATTAATTGCTCAACAACAGGATCATGCCTATACAATGTTCCAGGAACAAAATCTGATATGGATGTAAACGTCTTCCACGGTTCTGCAACGGAACTGGCAGCTCAATGGCATAACGATTAATTAAAAAAAGACAAAGACTCAATGGCCCGATTCACTCGGGCCATTTGTTTTTATAACGAATAAAATTTCAAAGACTGATTCCACCCTACTTTAAAACTAAATTCTTTCGGACGATAAAAAAGAACATCTACCACCTGAGTGGCTTCATCTTCTTTATGAAGCAGCATAATTTTATTAAAAAATTTCAATTCAAGAGGATTGGGTAATCGAATATCATCCATCGTTGGTTTTTTATCTACTTTATTTTCAAGTGCTCTATCAAGTTGAGAGATAAAAATAACTACACACTCTTTTTCTTTGGCGAAATTTTTTAGCTTTTCAACCTGAACCTGCAGAGGAGGGTTCGTTCTCTTTTCATCTAACAACTGAAGATAATCAACAATAATTAAAGAGTTTTTGGTAACAGAGTTTTTTGTCTTCTCAATAATATAGTCTGCACTGATATTATTTGAGTAATCGAGTTCAAAGAACTTATTCTTATCACCTATAGACTCATCATAAAGTGCCATTCTTTTGGCGATATCCTTATGAACCTCGGCCAGAGAAAAGCAAAAGTTCTTAGCAGATGCTTTTTGAATAGATTGAACAAAAAGCCCCATAGTAAAGACAGTTTTTCCTTTTGATGGTCTCGCCCCAATAAGAACAATATCGCCTGGATTAAAAAAATCAAGAATTTCGTCATAAGACTTAGGGAACATGTCATCTTTTTTAGACTGCAATAAAGACCATGAATCAAACCCCTCACGTTTGGCGATTAAATCCAAAGCTTCGGTATTGGTAATTCCTTTTTCTTTCTTAAGTAGCTGGGCCTGTGTTTTTAAGACGTGAATAGGTGCTGATAATTTCATCTGAAACCTCCAAAATACTGGTTATAAAAACATTCCCTTCTTCTGTTTAAACCATTATTAAAGGTTTAGTGATCATTGGAGCTTGTATTCGACACTCTGGTGCTTTCCCATTGAAGGGGGGTGGCATGAATAAGATACCTATCTCCATTATAACGCTAAATTGTATGTTTGTATCTAATTAATGGAAGTTAATTTTCTGCATTCGAGAAATGAGCGGTCGTTTTATCAACTTAGATTGACAGTAAAACTAAATTTCTTCTCTCCATTGTCCCAGTTTGAATTAGTTGTTATCCCATAAGTCTCTACCTCGAGATGCCTTAAGGCTTTTTCTACAAACAGGAATCGCCCGGAAGTTGTTATATGATTTGTGAAAGGTCTGTAGGTTTTAGAAGATCTCATTCTATCACTTTCAATTGTTTGAATCGTAATAGAATTTGTATCTGACTTTAAAATTCGATAATTCCAATTTTGTTCAAACATACAAATCAATTCAATCATGTGCTCAGCTTTTTTTGCCTTTGAAAGATTGATACCAATTTCTTTTTTTAGAATATTATCATAAGCATACTTAGCATTTCTTCCAGTGATTGCATCATAATCCTTCTTAGTGAAGAATCCGCTGGAGAAATTAAAAAGATCATTTATTGCTAATATGGAGACGGCCTTATTTTCTGAAAAAACATTCTCATGAATTTGCAATTTTTTTAAAGCGCAATCATACAAATCATAACGCTTAAATTGCTCTAATACATTTTGCAAAGAAATAATTTTTGAAGTACACACTTCTGCATAACACGCAGGAAGAATAATTTTCCCCTGATGATTTGATTTAAGCACTTCAAAATCTAATTGTCTCTTCCATAAAAGAATCGGATCTACTTTTAAATTTTTGGCAATTTGCAAAAGAGTCTCAGCGCTGAAAGTTAGAGAACTTGCAAGATCATGACATTCATCAAATAATTCATTACGATCTATCCCTGTAAATTCAGTTAACTGATCCAGATATTTGCTGAATTCAATATCAGTTTGCACGGTATAATCCTAGGCCACTCTCGTTTGATATAACTTTAAATTGCCAGTGATTGTCTTGGAATTGATCTTGAAATTGATCTACAAAGGCAGCCAAGTAATCAATCTTAAACTTATTATAGAAGTCAGTTGTTTCATCACCTGTTTTATCTATAAAGGCTAAAGGACTAACCATCGCTGAATTTAGAGAAATATCCTGGTTGAAGTGATCATGGAATAACTTGAAAATAGTTTTATACTTTTCTTCGACTGACAATGATTGATCTAATAACTTAAAGGCTGCCGGATAAATATCCTCATGTTTAAGCAGATCCAATAGCTCATTAAAAATCGCATTATTTAATTTTCTATTTTTATATAAATCTAAAAAGAACAAACGAATTAAATTAGAATTAATCGAATTTGATAGAATATGAAAATAAACATAGTCGAGTTTATTATCTTTTAAAAACTTCTCATAATAATTTTCACCGAGAGTCTTTTTCATGAGCTTAATTAGAGGAAATAAATAACGAACAGTCGCAACCTCATCGCCGGAATAGATCTTAGGAATTTTGAACCCACTTTCATTTATGTTTCTAGGAAGAACCTGGACAATCCCCGTAGTTAAACAGTGAGGGTCAAGACTGAACTTAATACAAAAATTTATCCACTGATCTGCACTCAATCCCAATTGATGGGCCTCAATTCGAGATAGTGCCCCCTGGCTTACACCTAAGATAGCTGCAAAATCAGATTGCGTATAATTGTAGTAGAGCCGAATGGCTCTAATGATTATTCCTGAATTTGTTTTCTTTTCCATATGACTACTCAAAGATTAAAAGAGTTGCTTATATGCTCCCACATTTTTTTGATTTCGAATCTATTTATGCAAAAAATGATAATTTTTGCTACAAAACCATAACCCATTGAAAACAATAGTATTTTTATAATAATAAAATTAAGCATAAAGTTATAAATTCATATTCCAAAAATAATAATGGCAAAAAAAGACAAAATTATCATAAGTTAAGATTAATTATCCTTTCATGTAAAAGAACCTCACAACTAAGTAAAAACCACTTGAAAACATTGGAAAAAATTAGGAAAAACAGAGTCTTAAAAAGTCTTAAAGATGAGGAAATCCTCAAAAAAGTGTTTATGTTTTTATGTCTAAACATTGTGAGTCTTCACCTTCTTATAATTATACCGAAATGCATATTACTAAAAAAATACTGCTTCTAGCCATAAGGAAATATGTATGAAAATTATTTTTGCTGCCTTTATTTTAATTATCTCTATCGGCCTTTATCAACCCGAGCAAAACAGTCGGTCAAAGGGCAATAAGGTGAAAGATGGGTGGAGCGAAGCCTATGGCGGTATTTCTAGATCATTAACATGCAACTGTTAATCACCTCATTTTTATTTTAAGACAGGGATGCCTATAGATGGAAAGCTTATTACGAATCATTGAAGATAATTTTAAAGAAAAAAATGAGAAGAATGCCAACTACTCAATTAGGGCCTATTCCAAATTCCTGGAAATTTCCCCAGCGACCCTTTCACGTATTCTCTCGAGACAAGCAAAGATTACACCAAAGGTTTTTGAAATCATTGCTCCTAAGTTGAATTTATCCAGCTCCCAACAATTAGCGATCATGGAAGAGCTTAAAGAAAAAAAGCGTGATGAAAACATCCGCACAGTAGATTCTAACGGAATGACTTTTATTGATATGGAAAAATTCAATATCATCGCAGACTGGCATCACTACGCTATTTTACATATGTGCAGTCTCGAAAATTTTCAGCAGGACCATAAATGGATCGCTGATAGATTAGGTATTGCTGATGTGAGTATTATTGATTCAGCTATCAAACGTCTGATTGAAAATAAATTTCTTGGAGTAGATGAAAATCAAAACTATTATAAGATCGATCAGTTTAATGCCATCCTAGATTATGAATCCTCTTCTAAGGCCATGAGAGAAAGGCAAAAACAGGTTCTCCAAATGAGCGCTAAAAAAATAGATAGCATACCAATCTCGCTTAGAGACCACAGTTCGATTACCATTAGTGTTGATAAAGAACTACTACCTGAAATTAAAGATAGGATTAAAAAATTTAGAAGAACCCTGGGAAATTATATTGTTAAAAATAATCTCAATACAACCCAGGTTTATGAACTTCAACTGAGCTTTTTCCCAGTTCTTCTGGACGATGATAAGTAGACTGCAAAGTTGATGAACAGACCTTCTCTATTGCCCCTAATGCGACCTCAACCTAAGGGATTGATAATACTCAACTTAATCAATCCCTTAGAATTTCTTAATATAAAATCCAGTATCTAAACCCCTGCCATTTCAATGAGTATATCGTAGAGAATTTACAGACAACCTTGTTGCAAATTCACATCTCTCATAGACTGCGGCATCTCTAAATTAAAAAACATCAAAGACTCATTTTAAGGAGTGTTCCATTGGAAACATTACTGACAGAAAGACAGCTTCGCGAAAAAGAATATTACGAACAATATGCTGAACAAAATAGTATCAGCGGGCCGGTTGATTTCTCACCAATCGATGGTGTTTTATTAGGAACTGAACGTCGTCCATGGAATAGCTATTGGCGAACTTATGAACTTCCTATCAATGCTTACTTGTCTCTTAAACCAGCTGCTCAACAAGAAGCAAAGCTTTTAGATTTTGGATGTGGACCTGGTGATAACTCACTTCGTTTTTCACGAGTAGGCTTTAAAGTGACTGGTTTTGATATTTCTGAAAACAACATTAAATCATGCAAAACTCTTTTTGAAAAACACTCAACTCCTGGAACATTTGTAGTTAGTGTTGCGGAAAAACTTCCTTTTGCTGATAACACTTTTGAGGTTGTCGCAGGTGTCGACATTCTTCACCACGTTGATATTGTCAGATCAATCAATGAAGTAAGAAGAGTTTTAAAAACTAATGGTATCGCCGTTTTCAGAGAGCCGATTGAAGTTCCACTTTTAGACAATATTAGAAATACTGCTTTAGTAAAAATGCTCGTTCCAAATAAAGCATCTCTGGAAAATCATATTACCGAAGATGAGCGCAAGCTGAATAAAGTAGATCTTGAGCTTATTAAAAAAATCTTTCCTGAAATAAAAGTTGAAAGAAGTCTCATACTTTCTAGACTTGATAAGTTTGTAAGACGTGGGAACAATCCAAAAGCAAGCTTCCTTGAAAAAGTGGACTACGTTCTATGTAAAGTCATTCCATTCTATGAAAAACTAGGTGGGGCAGCTGTTATCGTTTTAACAAAAAAATAAAACATACATCAGGCCTGAATCACTCTTCAGGCCTTTCTCTAAACTTATATTCCCTAAAAAAGAAATAATATAAATTTAAAAAATCTCTTCAGCTAAATCGCATTCGTTGTATCTTACTAAGTACTCCAAATAATCTTTAACAAAAATTGAATCCAGTACGATAGGTTTTCAAAGCAATGAAGCTTTAAATCTTTCGAGTGATTTATGACAAAAATTTTCCATCTTGTTTACAAAAGTTCTGCCAGAGAAGATCTAGATCGCTATGACGTATCAAGAATTATAAATAAGTCTCAATCAAACAATAGCAAATCAGGTGTTACAGGATTACTTCTTTATCGTCAGAATACTTTCATTCAGCTTCTGGAAGGTGATGAACAAGCAGTAAAAGAGACTTATAACAAGATATTAAAAGATAGCCGTCACTCTGATGTGAAGATTTTAATTGAAAGCAAAAGCAGTATAAGAATCGCTCCACAATGGTCTATGAACTATGTTGAATCTATCTCTGAAGATATATCGATAAAAACGTTATTTGAGGTCTTTGAACAATTAGTTCTTGAAAGTCCTAAAGACAAAAATCTTATTATGCCTCTACTGACTAAATTTAGTAACGCTAGTATATAAGATGATTTATCAAAAAAAAGGCCCGCAAATCTTGCGGGCCAATCAGAACTTATCTGTATTGAGAAGCAATTCTATCTAAAGTCGATTCTGGGATTTCTTGTCCATCTGGCATTGAATCATATTGAGACATTACTGTTTCATGAAATTGTTCAAAACGATCTGGGTTTACTCTGCTTGCAAAAGCAGTAGAAAGGATTGAGTAATCAAGCTCAGTTTCCATTGCGTGATCAATTAATGTATCGATTAGATCCATAAGAGAAAATTCTGAAAGACTGCTTGCATCTACTTCAGCACCTGAAGATAGTAAATATTCGATAATTGTGTTTCTTTCCATTTGCATATTCAATCCTTTGAAACAATTAGTAGTGCTTCTATTTTAAGCAGAAACAAAAAATTGTGGAAAAAATTTAATGAAATTTACAATAAGATTAAAATGGTCAACTTTTTTTTGCGGGATCTAAGAAATAGAAAGAAGCTATTTATTGAAAAATAGCTTCTTTCAACAAGTCCAAACTCTTAGAAGTTAATTCCTAAATTTGCTCCCAGACTCGAGTACTTCACTTTTAATTGCGGATCCCCGACTCCCATTGTGTAGCGATAATCAATTCCTACTGAGAGAGCTTTTACAATCATGTACTCTGCACCAACTCCTGCATGATAGCCAATATCAAGATAGTTTGTTGTGTTTGATGGCGGTGAGTTTACAAGAAAGGCCATCCCTGCTGGAATGATCCACGGTCTAAGATTTCCTAGACCATCAAAACGATATTTGGGAGCAATAACAACCGCGAGTTCAGATACGGCCACTTCTTTTTTAGCGGTATCGGTTCCGCCTGATACAACCACATCAATAGCATTCGCTACTTTCTTATTAGAGAATCTATTGTAATCAACAAAAATTTCTCCAACAATAGAGTTGTCTCCAAACAAGGGACAGTTCATTAATTTCAAATCTAGTCCGGCACCAAATCCATGCCCGCTCTTATCATCATTTTTACCATTGGCCGCACCTGTATCAGTGAAAGTCTGCCCTCCACGATTTTCAGATAAACGTGATAATCCATAACGGTAAAAAACTTGTCCTTCTGCAAACGCATTTGCACTTAACATTGATAACACAATCAATACGCTTAATTTCTTCATTAGAAAATCTCCTGTTATTAAGTGGCTTGAGTCTGAACCTCAATAACAGGAGTGAGAATGTTTTGAATTAGGTTTAAAAATGATAAAGGTTATGCATTTTTAAGTATGTTCAAATCATCATTTTACTAACTTAACATGTCTTATTTTTCTTTTTGCTCTTTACGGATGCGGGCGACTACTCTATTCCAGGCCGCTTTATCTTGGGGCCTAGTCCAATCATGGCCAATGAGTTTTAAATCATCATCCCCTTCTGGAATTCCTAAAGCTTCAATGTAATGAACATCACAGATAAAAAACTGTTTGTGATAAGGAAGTAAAAACTTATCTTCTTCCAAATGAGACCTGGCCTCATCTAAACTCGCATACCATGCTTTCCACTGGGCACTCCAGCGAGGAGGATTAAATAAATCCGTTTCTTCGAAGTTGGCATTGAGTTCACGCCACGATTCAAAACCAGCAGCTTTCGCGATGATTTGAAAGGCATCTTTCAAGGGAATTTCAATTCCTTTTTTCTTCTTGGATTTCTGTAGAAGCTTGGCCTTAATTTTGAGGGATTCGATACTACTAAACGACATAACAATTACTCCTTTGGTATTGTTACCTTCCCGTGATTGGTAACCAAAAGATTAAATGTATGATCCATTGAATTCGAAGTGAGGTACTCTTGGACGGGAACAGGCGCCTTCGAGAGCCTGTTCCTTTTTTATAACACATGTCCTAGAAAGTAACAAATATATTCATCAGAAGCTGTACAATTACCAGTACAAAGGCCGCAATGATAGCAGTCATCCAACCAGCAATTTTAAATGACGACATCATCCCTGCTGCCATTCTTAAAACAATAGCGTTCACGACAAAAGTGAATAGACCTAGAGTTAGAATATTGATCGGCAGAGTGAGCAATAATAAAATCGGACGAAGGATAGCGTTGAGTAAACCAATAATTAAGCTTGCGATTAAAGCTGATTTAAAATCTTTAATTTCAAAACCTTTTACAAGTTTAGATGTAATAAGTAAGGCAAGAGCAGATAAAATCCAGACGAGTAAAATATAAAGCATGCTTAGTCCTCCGCAAAATTAACTGCTTTGATCTTGTGCCAATAACTATATTTTGTCTAATAGTTGGGAATTTTTTTAATTATTTTATATAAAATTGTCACTATTTTTTAATTTTCCCGTATACCATTTAGCAGTCAATTTAATGAGGTCTATATGTCTACTCTGCCAACAAATCCTTTATCCAACTCAGAAACCTGGAACATGGTTGCAGAAAGTTATGGTGAAATGGCAGATTGGGTGATGACTCCTTTTGCAAAAAAGGCCCTTGAGACAGTTGCTTGTAATAAGTCTTCAAGTGTTGTCGATGTGGCATGTGGAACAGGAATTCTCACCTGTATGCTTGCTGGCCTTGTTCACGATGTGCAAGCTTTAGATTTCTCAGCCGATATGTTGAGTGACTTAAGGCTTAGGCTCAATAAACGTGAAATTCGCAATGTTGAAGTCATTCATGGTGATGGACAAAATCTTCCATTCAAAGATCAAAGCTTCGATCACGCCTTCTCTCTTTTTGGTTTAATGTTTTTTCCAGATCGCATTCAAGGCTTTAAAGAACTTCATAGGGTTTTAAAACCTAATGGACTTGCTGTCGTTTCAAGCTGGGCCTCAATTGATAAATCAACTTTTATGCAAGCGACTTCTGCTGCTATAAAATCAGCACTACCAGATGCTCCTTCTCCAAGAGCGATGTCAACGACACTTGAGAACCCTGAACTCTTCAAAAGTGAAATGGAATCTGCTGGCTTTCACTCTGTAACGATTTATGAGCATACCGTAAACCTTCCAGAGATCACGCCTAACATGTTCTGGAGATTAATGTCTAAAGGTGGAGCTCCCATTGCTTTATTAAAAAATAAATTCTCTATTGATGAATGGAGAGACATCAATCAAAAAATTATTCATTATCTCGATGCAACTTACTCAGATAATACAATGAAACTTTCAACGACAGCTTACTTTGGTGTTGGAAGAAAAAAAATTTCTTAAGAGTTTCTTCATAAGGCATACCAATCTAATTATTTAAAAAAGCGGTTTTGCTCTTGCAGAGTGAAAATTAGCTTTCAACATTCGTGTTGATTAAATTAACGTTAGTCATGAGGTGCATATGAATAAATTTGTCCCTACTCTTTTACTCTTCTTTATATTTTTTCTTTTTTCCCACAATACTTTTGCCCAAGATATGTGGCTCAAAGGTAATGAAAATTCACGTAACTTTATCACCATAGAAACTGATGACGATGGAAAAATCCAAGTGAAGATTTTTCATCAAAACAAAGGCGACTATCAAGATAAAATTTCCGCCTATCCCTTTAAAACTCTTGATGACGCCAGAAGTTTTGTTCAAGAAAAATTTCCTGATTACGTTGCAATTCAAAAACTTCAATCATGGCCAGTTAATACATCTATCGCAGGGAAAAAGAATGGAGACTTATGGACTGCTACTAACCAATGGAATGATGATTGGGAAAAAAAATACGCTGACTGGTTAAAATCTGAAATAACTGAGGACTTTTATATGAAATATAATATTCCTACAGATTGTGCTGATGCACTGATTGGTTATCGTTGGATTTTTGCCCGCATTTATTCTTTGCCTGTGGCAAATACGGTTTCAAGTACAGGGTCTTTGTTTGGACATTTCTCACTTAGAAAAAAATGGGAAGGGCTCGCCTCTTCACGTGCAGGAGAATGGTATGAAGATCAGTTGTTTCTTAAGGCCCTTAATTACGTTATGGACATGACCAGTACGAGAACTGTTATGAATACTGATGGCTTTCCTGTTTCAATTACTAGAAAAGGATTGCAGGCCGGAACATTCATAGTCAGTCAAACTAACGGCTCAGGTCACATGAGAACAATCACTCAAAACTATTATGATGATCCAAACAGCCTTCCAATCTTTACTTTTTCTTCTACCGCTCCAAGAGAAGTACGCCCACTTTACAAAGAAGCTTTCATAGATCAGGCATGGCCAATTAGAAAAACCAGAGAGATTATGGCCTTTAGATGGCCAGTCGTTTCCAGAAACTCATGGGTATTAAAATCAAAAGAAAGTGACCCTCGTTATTCGCAGGAGCAATTTGATTCAGGACTACAAGGTAAGTATTACTCTTTTGTACAATTTGTTTTAAGCAGAGTTCATCCTGATTACGATCCCAACAGTCTCGTTACAACTGGCATCACTGATATCGTCAATTATACCAATATAAGAATTAAAATTGTACGCGATGGTTATGCTTACTGTAGAAATCACGACTGTCGTCAAGGCACTCAGGCATGGGAAGACTGGAGCACTCCAAATCGTGATGCTAAATACCTTCTTAAATATAATGAAATTGAAGATCTTGTTAGAACCTTTGATCCTATGTACCCCGGGCTCTATGCAAGCTGGACTGAGGGCCTGAACTCAACCATCGTCGATGTTGAGGACCACCCATTATCTTTAACAAAATTGCGTTCTTTATTTGAAAGAAAATTAATCAGCTCAAATCCAAGTGATCCAATCTTGAAGCGCTGGGGCCTTTAACTTGAGCGAAAAACTTTTTGCCCAACGGAGTCCAATTTTTCCCCGAGAGCGATTGAATATGTATTGGAAACACATTGAACTCCCTTGGTTTTAAACTTGCAGTATTACAAATTGAATTTGGAAGTAACAAAAGGAATTTCTTCATGACTTACGAAAAAGAAACCCTAAGACAACTGCGAATTTCCCTTGATGAAGAAGATGATGAAACAAGTATTATACCAATTCTTGAGAATCATCATAAATATCTCAAAGAGTACGTTTCCATTCTCATGGCGGACTCGACTCCCTCTAAAGATAAACAGGCCACCGCCACACTTTTTTTTCCTATCCTGAGTATGCACACTAAAGCAGAGGAAGAAATTTTGTATCACGCACTTAAAGAAGCCACCAATAAAGATGTCCGTTTAGAAGGACTTCGAGGACAAGACGAACATGAACTCATGTATGAGCTCATTGACGAATTAAAGCTCATGGGTGCCGAGACTTCCTGGTCAGAAGCTATAGATGCAAAAATGCACGTGCTCGCTGGTTTAGTAAAAAACCATTTAAAGCAGGAGGAGCAAGTGACCTTCCCCATGGTGGAAAAATTTATTGCAGAGTCCACGCTTATGGATTTAACCGATGATTATTTAGATCGATGCAAAATATACCTGGAATTAGCAATGGACGATACTACTTTGGAAGTATCAAGAAGTGATGTAATCACGTTCTTTTATTAAGAACGAATTATCAATAGAAAATTGACCCACAGAGACCCGGTGATTTCTACACCGGGTTTTTGTGTTATTAAATCTGAAAGGTCTTATTCTTTAGAACCTGAATTAATATAATCTTTCCACTGCTGTTGAATCTTAATGTCGCTTTTTTTAAGTTCATCAAAAACACGTCTTTGATAACCAACAAGCAATTCACGATCTTGTGGACTTAACTCTCCGTCTTTTGTTACATCGACAACTTTATTAATGAATTCATAATAAGCATTACACTCTTCACCGACAGCATCACAACCAATAGCGCGAGTTGACTCTACTCCATCGGCCATAAAGTTCATGACTTTAACATCTGGCTCATTCATCAGTTTAGTGATGACTTCCGTAATCTGTACGACCTGTTTAGAGTAGTGCCCAATAGTAACGGCCGGCTTCTCTATTTTTTTAGCGCAAGAAAAACTTATTACAGAAATAACGACGATTAAGAATAGACTTCTCATTACTTTCTCCAGAATGCCAGAATCATACCCATTAATGATAATCCGACTAAGGGATAAGAGATATTAATTAATGCGAGTTTAAGAGGTTTCATTGAAAAATAATGGTTTGGAAGCATCGTTGTAAGCGTAAATCCTAGCCAGGAAATAAGTCCTAATTTCAAACCTTCTACTACCGTTGTTGCTCCGGTGAAAATAATGAAGTAACTCAGCACTGTTGCCATCAGGATGGAAGAAAAGAAAGAAGCGAAATAACCGTGTACTGCGGCCTTCTGAGAGGCAGGATCACTCATATGATCAGGAGTGATTCCCATAAGCTGAATGAAAGCTTTGCTGAAAAGCAGGCCATACCAAACAAAACCAAGAACCATGTTAAGCACAGCGCAGATAAGAATCGCCGAAAAATTAAATTGAGTGAACATAAAAAAATCTCCAGTGAAGCTCAGCACCTCACTGGAGATTCTAAATCAAACTTAGTTATAAAGTCATTATTAAATGTTAATTGCACCATCTAGAGTACAAGCTGGTTTTGTCACTCCAGAGTTATTGCATGATAAGTAATCAGAAATTCCTGGGTTTACTCTTAATAATGTTCCAATTCTAAAGTCACCAGTTGGGTGAATCCCTTCATCTCCAGTTCCACAAAGGTTTGCCCAGCTGCTTGTTAGTAATGAATCAGTTTGTGCAACAGAGTATCCTTGTGTTCTAGCGTGGATCGCAAGAACTTTGATTCCCCATTGATCAGCAATCAACTCTCCACCGTGTGTTGTTGTCACTTTCATATTACACTCTTCCTGAGTTTTTGCTTTTTTCTTACAGAATTTTTTATCATCGCTTGTGCTATTGAATTGATCAATATAGTTTTCTGATAAACAAGACAGGTATGGTTTATAAACTTCATCCCCTACTTTTGAGTTATCAATGTGGTGAGCAAGCTCGTGAGAGATTGCGTGAAGAATGCTGTTTAATCTTTCTTGCTCATTAGCTGTCTGGCTAAGAGTGATTAAAAATCCAGGGCAGATTAAAACGTATTTTTGCTTATCAATAGTCGTTGCAAAAGCATTGGCAACCATACCATCTGAACCACAAGCATTATTTAATAATTGTCCTAGGAAATCGTCTTCTAATCCAGTTCTCTCAAGGAAGTCACTGAAGTTACCAATTACGATTTGATCAATTGTTGTTTTGAAGTTTGCACGAGTTGTTTGATTGAAGTTACTTTCATCAATAGCTTGTTTCATATAATTCTTAAGTAATGAAACATTTTTTGGATTAGTAACAACTGTCTCAAGTCCACCAATTCTAGACTTAGCAGATTTCATAATCTCTTGGTTTTGAATTTTATAGCTTCTGATTAATCTTCTAAAATAATTTAGAGGACCACCATATTGTTTTTTCATTTCAGCAATTCTTGGCGCTGCATTTTTTTCTGCTTCTGTAGCGATCTCTTTTTTAAGGCCGTTAATATAAACATCTCTTTGTGCACGCTGAGCAACAGTGTCAGTACAAATCGTCTTTAGTGGATCTGCACAAACCTTAGATTCCTGAGAAAAAGCATTAAAGCTGAAAGCTGATGCTGAAAGGACGCATGCTAATAAAAGAGTTTTTGACTTCATAACCTGGCTCCGTTTGAGTGTGAAAATTTTAACAAACGGTAACATTTGGCAGGAAATTCTCAATCTCAAAGAAGAATCCCTGTAAAAAGGTAACAGACTGTCAGGATTCTAGTCCCCAGATCGCTCCAAAGCCTTTATAATGACGTTGAAATCGACCACCTTAAAACTGGACCTATAAATGACTAATAATGATTACCTACGCAGCATCCGTTACCTTTTAGACCTTGGAGACACCAAGCTGGTGGATATCATGAAGCTTGCCGATATAACTGTCCCTCTGGACGAAATTAAGGCCTATTTATTAAACGAAGAAGACGCAGGCTATATCAAGTGCAGTGATGAAGTCATGGCCCATTTTTTAGATGGATTAATCTACTTTAAGCGCGGTAAGGATGAGTCTCGTGCCCCTGTGCCCTTTGAACTGCCTATTACTAATAACGTTGTTTTAAAAAAGCTTCGAGTGGCATTTGCTTTGAAAGAAGATGATATGCATGACATCTTGAAGGCCGCAGGCTTTTCTGTCGCCCGTTCTGAATTAAGTGCATTGCTTAGAAAAAAAGACCATGTGAACTATCGTGAATGCGGCGATCAACTGCTGAGAAATTTCTTAAAAGGTTTAACGATGAGAGAGCGCGGTTAGACACCTGAATGACGATTCAAAAATTTACTCAAAAAGATTTTAATGAAATGCCCTGGAAAAATGGTGGCGGAGTGACGACAGAGCTCTTTCGCTTAAATGATTCAGACAATTCATTTCACTTTCGTTTGTCCATGGCCTCTGTTTCAAGTGACGGCCCTTTTTCAAGCTTTCCAGGCATTGACCGCATCCTTCTTTTACTCGAAGGAAGTGGATTTCATTTAGAAGGTCCGGCATTAAAAACCTCTCTTAAAAAGGGTACTCCTCCACTTTATTTTAAAGGTGAAGACCCTATAAATTGCACTCTCATTAATGGGCCTTGCATCGACTTCAACGTCATGACCGCTCGCCATTATGCTAAATCCACGATTTTAGTTGAAAACGTCTCTGGAAATGCTCCAATTATCTTAAGAGCTGAATGTGATTTCAGGTTTATTTATGATAAGGAAGCACAAGAACTTTATAAACTGGATTTGGGTGATGAGCTTGTGATTGAGGGGAAAACAAAACCCTTGATCATTATTGATGTCACAATATTGTAATGACCACTAAAACATCTTTTTATCAGCATAACTTTGAGGATCTTCAGGATCTATTAAAAGCTCATGCTATAAATCCAGCCAGTGCTTCATTGCTCTATCGCCATCACTATAAAGAAAAACAATTAGGCCCGTGCGATCACCATAATTTTTCAAAAGCGGCACGAGAGTTTGTAGCAACCCATTTTGATTTTAGTTTGCCTGAAATTGAGCTGGTTCATGAATCAAGTGATCAAACAGTAAAATTATTAGTTAAACTTCAAGACGGTCAGAGAGTTGAATCTGTTTTAATTCCTTTTCAAAGTAAATACACCATCTGCATTTCCACTCAAGTAGGATGTGCCATGAAGTGTTCATTTTGTTTTACAGGTACTCAAGGACTAAAGAGAAATCTTCAGACTTCGGAAATAATCGGGCAATTCATTCTGGCGTGGAACTGGCTTAAAACCAATCGCCCTGATGACCATCAATTAAAAAATATTGTGTATATGGGGCAAGGTGAACCTCTCCATAATTTTGATGCCGTAAAAAAGGCCAGCGAGATCTTTCTTGATCAGCATGGAATGAGTTTAGGTGTTCAAAAAATCACTGTATCAACAGCTGGTTTTCTTCCAGGTCTAAAAAGATGGAATGAAGAAATGCCTGGCGTGAACCTGGCGCTTTCGCTTCACTCTGTCTTTGAAGAAAAAAGAAATAAACTCATCCCAATCAATCAGCGTTATCCGTTACAAGAAGTCATGGATTATATCGACACTATACCTCTAGCGAGAAAACAGTACGTCATCTATGAGTACCTTCTCATTAAAGATTTTAACGACACTCCAGAAGACGCCCACGCCACCGGGGAGTTCTTAAAAGGTAAAATGGCCATCATTAACCTGATCCCTTTCAATCCTTTCCCAGGATCTGAATACCAACGCCCATTGGACTCAAGTATTTTAGAGTTTCAAAAAATAATTGGTACTTATAATTTGCCTGCGCTTATCAGAACCACCAAAGGTGATGATATACTAGCTGCATGCGGACAATTAAATACCAAGGTTCAATAGACATGAAAAACATCGTTACCGGCCAAACTCAGGAGCACCTGGTTTTGGACGAAGAAAGCAATCTTATGATTCATAAGGAAGCTATCGCCTCTTTGCGAACGATGAGAGAAGAGGCAGCGAATGCAGGATTTTCCTTAAAAATTGCCAGTGCCTTCAGAGGCTTTGATCAACAATTAAATATCTGGAACAAAAAGGCCCAAGGCCTTCGTCCATTGCTCGACTCTAATGGAGTGCCTTTGGATTATGCAACCTTAACTCCTACTGAAATTGTCTATGCGATTTTAAGATGGTCAGCGCTTCCAGGAGCAAGTCGCCATCACTGGGGCACTGATATTGATGTCTACGACAGCAGTCGCATTCCTGAAGGCTATAAAGTACAACTAATACCGCAAGAATCAGGGCCGGGCGGAGTTTTTGAAGAGTTTCACTTATGGCTAGATGATAATTTAAGGCACTTTAGTTTTTTTAGACCTTATGCCCATGACCTGGGAGGAATCGCTCCCGAGAGATGGCATTTAAGTTATGCTCCCCTTGCTAATGAACTTCAAAAGCTACTTACTTATGAATTGCTGGAAGAAACGATTGCGAGTGCTGAGATTGAATTAAAACCAGTGATTCTAAAAGAGCTACCAGAAATTTATCAGCGCTTTATTAATATTTAAAATCCTAAAAAATATTTCCACAACGGAACTGTAATTAATGATAACGGAATACTTAATCCCACCATCAGGTTGGAGATTTCACTATCAAGATTAAATTCATTGGCCACAACTGCGGCTGTAATCATTGTGGCCATGGCCGATTCTAAAACGACAACTTGTGTAGCCAGGTCACTTCCTCCTAGTATTTTTAAATAAAAGAAAGCAAAAAAGGCAGGAAAGAAAATTAATCTAAAACTTAGGCCGAGTGTTAAAGGTATCCAGCGTTTTTTAAAAACGGCCATGTCAAAATGCAACTGGTAGCCGACAGAAAAAAGAGCAAGTGGTACAAGTGTCGCTGAGATTTTCTCCATCGAAGGGTAAATGGCATCGAGACTATTAGGATGACTCTTTCCAAAAAGAACAAACCATACTCCTGTCAGTAAAAGAACAATGAAAGGAGGAAAAGTAAAAACTCTTCTCGCGACAAATCCTGGAGTAATTTTAGCACCTGAATAAAGTGCGGCCACAACAATACCTAAAGTCGCTAACGCCAAAAAGCTTCCTGGTTGATCAGCTAAAATGCCAATAGGCACAGCTTCTTTTCCAATTAAAGCTTCAAGAATAGGAATTCCTACAAATGATGTGTTAGCAAAACCGGCCGTCAAAATTAAGGCGCCAGTTTTGGCGTCATTCCACTTAAGCTTTTTGCCGATAAAAGAAAAAATAAGGTATGAAAGAATAAAACAAATCCATGCCATTGAGACAGGCAGCCACCACTGTCCGTTAAAATCCAAATTCACCAGCATGCGTGGCACTTGTGCAAGAACAAGTGCCGGCAATGTAATATAAACAATAAAAGCGTTAAACGCTTGTGGCGTTTGATGAGGAAATTGACGAATTCTTTTACTAAGAATTCCAGCAATTAAACAAATAAAGATCACGATGAAGTTTGTCATTAATGTGATCTTATCAAAGGGCCATCTGCTAGAAAAGATTTTTATTTTTTACTAGCTTCTGCACTCTTAACGCTACAATCGTAAAAAGAATTAATCCTAAAGCTGCCATGGTTGGAATGACAAAACCCATTCTCAAAATAGCACCTGAGTTAAAAATTTGCTTCATGATGATCATTGTAAGTGCAGTCCCAAAAGAAATTGAGAGTACAAAACAAAGCATAATCAAAAAGCTAAATTCTCTAGTATAGATCTTTTTAATTGATTGAGTATTAAGCCCCAGCATATAAAACAAACTCATCTCTCTCTTTCTTAACTCTAAATGGTTAAAACTTACGGCCACTAAAACAACCAGTGCGACAAATAGAGAAAGAAATGAAATAAACTTAATTGCAATCGCCATTAAATCGAAAATTGTTGTGATCTTTCTCACTAATTCAGAGACTTCAAGCATTGATACACTTGGAAAACTTTTGGCCATCGTACTGAAAACATTTCTTCTTTCTTCCAATGACTTAACTTTAATGGATGATAAATAAGTTTTCGGAGCATCTTCTAAAATCCCCGGTTGAAAAAGAATAAAAAAATTGGGCTCAAAGCTCGTCCATTTTACAGTTCTTAAACTGGTCACAATTCCTTCGACCTCAATTCCACTGACATCAAAAATCAGCTTATCACCAAGTTCTGCTCCAAGCCTTCTTGCATAAGTTTGCTCAAGTGAAATCTCACAAGGGGCCACTTCAGGATTACATTTTTCACCGCTAAACTTTCCGGCCACGAGTGTTTCAGACCATGATAATTGAGCACGGTAACTTAAATTAACACCACGATTCCTGACTCGTTCAGAGCTATCATCTTCTCTGGTTTGAAAATTTTGCTCTTCGGCCACTTCTGCTCTTTTTTGTATAGGCTCGCCATTGATTTTAATAAGTCTTGCTCTAATCATCGGAGCAAAAATTGTACGATTCCATCCTTCTGCTTTAGTGATCGCATTGAACTCTTCTGCTTGAGTGTCTTGTAAATCAAAGATGAATAAATCAGGTCTTCGATCCCCATACGTTTGAGTAAACTCTTCGCGGAGTGAGCTTTCCAATTGAAAAATAAAAGTCGTAAGTGTCATCCCCATTAATAAACAAATGAAGATAGTAAAAGATGAAGTGAAATAGCGGCTTAATGTTCTTGAAGCGTGTCGGTTCACAAGCTGCATCTTTCCTGAGAAGCGATCCAGTAAATGAGTGAATACTTTAAAACAAATAGCGGCCAGGATAATAATTAAACCTAAGGCCCCTAGAAAGATTGATCCAACCTTAAAAGAGTTCGCCAAAAGCACGGCCAGAATCACGATATAAATCAAAAGTGGGAGAAAGTAATAAAACTTGATGCGTTTTAACTCTGCTGGTAAATCCTGAAAGACCGTTGCAACAGGAGTTTGCATTGCCCCCCAAAAAAGAGGGCCCAGTGCCAATAAACTTCCTCCGAAAGAAAGTCCTAGGATGCGCAGAAGCGATAAGGCACTCAATCTGAAGTACAGTTCTTCTCCGGTAAGTTTTGAAAAATAAACTTCGATAGAAGGAAGAGCAATCGTCACCAGCGCAGTTGAAATGATCACTGAAACAAATGTTAAGAGAATTAAGTGAGTGAAATTAACTCTGAATAAGAATGAAGTTTTAATCCCCATTGCTTTATAAATTGAAAATGTCTTAAGTTTTTTTGAAAGAAAATGTTGGGTAAAGTAGTAAAGCCCTACGAGACTTAATAAGTAAGTCATGAGCGTAATTAAACTTAGATAATCACTCAAAAGTCCCAACGATCTGGAAATCTGCTGACTCGATTCCTCCGGACCTGCTATTTTAATACTTCTATCAGGAACTAATTTTCTTAATTCTTTTTGAATAGCCTTGGCAGGAATATCAGAAGGAAGCTTAATAGCATAACTGTAAGTGGCCGTTGATCCGAATTTGATCAATTCAGTTTGCGGAAGAAAGTTATAAGAAAGAAAAATCTTAGGCGCAAGGTTGAATCCTCTAAAAGAAGAAAACTGATCCTGCAGGATAATTCCTCCGACTTTAAAGATGGCCTCACCAACTTTTACATCGTCTCCTACTTTTAAACCAAGCTCCCATGAAAGATCGCGACTAATCCAAAGCACTGGAGAGGCGTGAATAGAACTCCAGTCTCCCGGGCCTTTTTTGCCCTGATCTTCTAAAACGACACTGCCATAATAAGGAAACTCTGTGCTTACAAAATTTAAGTCTGCCAGTTTTGAAAGCGGCTCGTTTTGATTTTCGTCTTGATGAACTTTCATCACTAGTGAATAAGTTTCAGTCCATCTGGCGTAAGAGAATTTTTTATCAGCAAGATAGCCTTCGATATTTTCAAGTTCTTTTGGCTCCAGAGCACGTCTGGTTGAAATTGATAAATCCGAAGCGATAAAATTTTTGGCATTTTTAGCAATCTTTTCTTCAATACCTACTTTAAAAGACTCTACTAATAAGAGGCCGATAATTCCCAAAGTTAAACACAGAACATAAAACCAGTTAAAAGATTTATCTGATTTAAAGTCTTTCCAAAAAAATTTTATGAATGGCATTTTCCACCTATCAGACGCACGATACGGTCTGCCTTAGCGGCCAGCTCATCATCGTGAGTAACTAGAATCATCGTTGTTTTCTTTTCGCGAACCATCTTAAAGAGAATATCAATAATGCTCTTACCTGTTTCGACATCCAGGTTCCCTGTTGGTTCATCTGCTAGCAGAATAGGCGGTCCAAATGAAAGTGCTCTGGCAATGGCCACACGTTGTTGCTCACCACCAGAGAGCATTGATGGATAGTGATTAGCACGTTCTTTTAATCCCACCATCTCCAGCCACTTCATGGCCTCTTCTTTATCTTCATGGCCATTGATTTCAAACGACAATAAGACGTTTTCAAATGCTGTCAGGTGAGGGATTAAATGGAACTGCTGAAAGACAATTCCCAATTTTTTAGCACGGTATTCACAGAGAGCTTCTTCAGATAAATGAGTCAGGTCCTGGTCATCAACTGTGATACTTCCCTGGTCAGGGCGGTCAAGACCGGCCAGCATAGAAAGCATCGTTGTTTTTCCACTTCCCGATTTTCCTAAAAGGGCGATGATTTCACCGCTTTTAATATCCAGGTTCACATCATTTAAAACATTGATGGTATTTTTTCCCTGAAGAAAATGTTTATTCAGGTTTTTTACAGAAATTTTCATAAATTTTTCTCCACGAATTCAGTCACTGTCGTTGCAACCAGCTCCTGCCCTTTTGCATTCGGATGAACTCCGTCCGGCATATTAAACTCGGCCCTTCCAGCTACATCTTTTAAAATGAAAGGGTGAAACGCAACTTTTTCAGTTTTTGCAATATTCTTATACATTGCCTCGAATTCAGCAGTGTATTTTTTTCCATAATTCGGCGGCATCAAAAGTCCAAGCAGTAAAACTTTTACCTTTTTATCTTTTGCCATTTTGATGATCGCGATAAGATTCTTTTTCGTCTCTTCTAACTTTAAACCGCGAAGCCCGTCATTGGCCCCAAGCTCTAACACTAAAATATCTGTTGGCTTTTTTAAGTGCCACTTAAGTCTGGTAAGACCACTTGCTGAAGTTGATCCACTCACGCCTCCATTGGTCACCACGACATCATGTTTTTTAGCTTTTAAATTTCTTTCCACTAGTCTGGGAAATGATTGCTCTTCATCTAGTCCTATTCCCTCTGAAAGTGAATCACCTAAAAAAAGAATGTGAGTGGATGCAAAGACGCTCGTGTTAAAAATGAACAGTCCTAAAATTAGCACTAACTTTTGTTTCATGAATAATGTCCTAAAGAAAATTTAAGTCAATTTTCTAGTGAAAAAATCTATCGCTTCATGATAGTCACCAAAATCTTTGACTATAGTTTGAGCAAAACTTTTTGACGGTTCTACAAACTGGTTATGCATCGGTTTTACTTGTAATTCGAATTGTTTTTTTACACCTTCGGCCGTTCTTCCACGTTCATGAACGTCTCTCTCAAGACGGCGCTTAAAACGAAGCTCTTCCGGTGTATCAAAAAAGACGGCTTCATCCAACTGGTCTCTCACTACCTGAGAATCTAAAATTAAAATGCCGTCGACTAAGATAATTTTCTTAGGCTTGCATATAAGTGTTTCTGTTTTTCTTGAATGAGTAGCAAAGTCATAAATAGGAACCTTAATAGACATCCCGGCCTTTAGATCAGAAAGCCCTCTGGCCAGTAAAGCGAAATCCAGACTATTGGGGTGATCAAAGTTGACTGATCCACCATCTCCATCAAAACGATGAGACTGATCGATATAATAATTATCCTGGTAAAGGATCGTGCACTTTTCATCACCTAGAATTTTTTGTAATTCTCTGGCAAAGAAAGTTTTTCCAGATCCGCTACCACCAGCAACACCAATAATGTACGGAATTTCCATAATTCTTCCTATTGAAGAGGCACTCTATATTCTCAGTTTTTTTAACGATATTCCACTCAATTATGAATGAAACTATCGGATAATGCTTCGACAGGAAGTTCTTACCCGAACGCAAAAAAACACCACTCCAAGTATACTAAAGCCTATGGATAATTTAGCTCATTTAAATGGCCTGAAACAAAGTAACCAACAGCTGACCAAGGAACTGGAACACGCGCGTGAGCTTATTAAAAATTATGAGGCGCTCATTATTGAGCTTCAAAATGACAACGATGCGAACCTAAAAAGATTAACTCATGATTTATCCAATCCTTTGCAAATCCTTTCAATGACAATTGAGTCTCTTCAAGATGCTCCGGTAAAAGATATTTCCATGGCCCTAGAAAGAATGAAGCGCTCAACTGAGACAATGACTGAAATTATCTCGGCCATTAGAAGATTGCGTGCTGCCAAGAACTACGCTCAACAAAAAACAACTCAGGTTGTTTAATTTAATTCCGACTAAATTGCTTCTTTTAGAGAAGATTTAAAAATCACTTGTTAATTTTCCAGTATCACCTAGGATGGAGATATATATGGATATTCGATTAATCACAGTCAAGGAAGACTTTGAAAAGGCGTACGGCATTCTCAATCAAAGAGAATACCCACTGTCGTTTTATGAGTACACACTCAAACACGACCTCTACCAGAATAAAGATAAATTAAAACTCGTGGGAATTTTTAAGAACGATGACTGCATCGGGACGATTAGTTACAAAATCACACCATGCCCTCATCTGGGAAAAATCCTGGAGATCATGGAGATGCATCACCATAGCATTTCTGCTTATGTGGTTTTAATGGATTTCATTGATGACATTGCCCGTGATGAAAACTGCTACAGTATCAAAATCAGTAAAAATAAACCCGAGCGCTTAAACCACTCTGTTTTTGATCGCTTTGAAAATTTCCTTAAGGGATTGATTAACTAGATTTCTTGAAAATTCAAAGACACATTCACATCACCATTATCTGAAGCCAGGCCGTTTTGAACATTGAACTGAGCTTCATTATTGTAAAACGAAGTGATCGTTTGTGGTTTTCCAACTGTCTTTTTAGTTGCATCAACCATCTTCATATCAATTTGCACTGGATTGATTTTCGATCCATTAACTAGAATGTTTTTGAATTTTTTAAGATTGATAACAATTTTATTTTTTAAACCGGCCTGCATAATCACAATGTCTTGATTGTAATTAGCAGAGATAGTCTTCACTGTTTCAATCGTTTTTGAACCAATAACCTGCCCGATTTTAATGTTGAGATTGATTTCAGAATGAGCGTTGAAAGACATAAATGAAAGCATAAGTGTATACAGCGATAATCTGATCGTTTTCATAAAGTCTCCCGAGTTTGATCAGATCATTCTAATCAAACTCGGAATATTTATGAACTGGGGTAATTTATACCGGAGCTTTAGGCATTTTCTTGTTTTTGCGTGGAAAGTAAATTGATGCCACGACCGAACCAACCAGAAGTCCTAGGATCACACTGATCGAGATAATTGTCGGAATATGGTACCAACCTGCAACGATCATCTTAATACCCACGAATACCAGGATCCCTGATAGTGCGTAATTGATGTATTCGAACATTTCCATAATCCCGTTCAGGGCAAAATACAGAGAACGAAGACCAAGAATCGCAAACACGTTAGATGTAAAAACAATGTATGGATCTGGAGTGATCGCTAAAATCGCCGGAATTGAATCCACGGCGAAAATGATATCAGTAGTCTCAATCATAACTAGTACAAGGAATAACGGAGTGAAGTGTTTAACCCCATTGATCGTTGTTCTGAAGTTTTCACCATCAAAGTTTGGAGAAATTTTCCAAAATCTCTTAACAAAAACAATCATTGGGTTGGCTTCAACTTCAACGTGTTTTTCTTCATCTTTAAGCATCTTGATACCTGTATAAACCAGGAATACCCCGAATACGTAAATCATCCAGTTGAATTTTGAAATGAGTGCAACACCAGCGTAGATGAAAATGATTCTGAAAAATAGTGCTCCAAGAACACCCCAGAATAAAACTCTGTGCTGATATTGAGATGGAACTCTGAAATAAGTAAAGATTAAAGAAATAACAAAAATGTTATCTACACTTAAGGCCTTCTCAATAATGTAGCCGGTAAAAAACTCAATCCCCTTCTGAGGACCCATCTTGTAATAAACCCAGGCATTAAAAAGCATCGCCAGCGAGATCCATACACCGGTCCACGCTAAAGATTCTTTAATCGAAACTTTATGAGACTTCTTATGGAACACACCCAAATCGAGTACCAACATAAATCCAATTATGGCCAAAAAGGCCACCCATTCCCAAACTGAGTGCACTGCTAACATTTTTTACTACTCCTAAAACATGCCTATATTAAAAACTGCCTATTTCACTAACTACATAACTGCAGATTGAATTGCTTCGTCATCAATCTCTTCTTCATAAAGATGCGATCTATCGGATACAATTGCAACTGCATAGTGTCCCTTAAAATTATTTATTTCTTTCACTACGATAACTTCTCCGCCTTTTGAGAGCACCAATTGGCAAAGGTCATCTAAAACATCGTCATCATGAGCGTTAACTTGTCTTGGCTTAATAAAGATTTCGCCAGTTTGTTTGTTGATTGAACCCCAAACATATCTATTTTCGACAACAAAGAGCTTCTGTATTTTACCGTATACTGCACTAATGGCAATATCCTCAAGATATGTAACAGCGCGGTCTCTACTCATCGCCAACTCAAGTTCACTTAAGGCCCCAAGTTCCTGCTGCTCATAGTAAGGAGTAAGAATTTTGTATACCTTATCTTGTAATTCTGCCGCTTTCATTTTTTCGACATTTCCTACAATCGACTCACCCATTAACATAGATTGGTTCAAGAGCTTTTTCATATGCCCAATGTGATCTTTTACACCCGCTAAAATAATAGGAAGGCGGTATGCCGTGAAGAGTTTATTTAATTCTTGTGATGAATTTAAGAAGAAATCTTTAGAATCTTTTTTATTCGTCCCATCGATCCCTGGCTCATTTCGATAAGAGTCAAGCTTGATCAAATGTCCGCTGTTTTCAATCAGCACATTAATGGCACGCGAACTCATGGTTACGATGAAGAATCCTCTAACATTATTTTTAATTCTGATAAGAGGTTTAATGTGAAAGCTATCGGCCACAATAATCAAATCTGAAATTGAAGACTGGACGCGGATAAATCCAAGCTCCCCGTCAAAACCTTCCTGTGAATGGAAAACCACCACACCTCTATCCAGTCCCTCAAGTTTATCAAGGTAACTTTTATCCCAAAGTGGTTTCATAAATGTATCAACAAACGAGCGCGTGTAATCTTTTAAAAGATAGAACTCTGCTTTTAATAAAAGTTCTTTCCATCTCTCATCCATTGTTTTGTTGTCTAAAATTGACATATCTTTTGACAAGTAAAGTGAAATCATCGGACCTTTACTTGATACGTTGAGTATATTTAAATCTTTAACAGAAAGCTCTCTCATACATCCTCCCTGGACTATTAGATACCGCCATATTAGTCCATAGCGTTGTTTTAATAAAATTGATATTTAAGCAAAAATAGTTCGTTTTTTACGAATAACTTATTATACTAGGGAGGTAACTAGGAGATATTATGAAATGGCTTAATTATCACCATCTGATCTACTTTAAAGAAATTGCCAATGAAGGCAGTATTTCGAAAGCTTCTGAAAAACTTCTTATTGGTCAACCGGCCTTGAGTGCACAGCTAAAACAACTAGAAGAGCAATTAGATATTGAACTCTTTGAAAGAAAAAATAGAAAACTTATTCTGACTGATGCTGGAAAAGTTGTTTTAAAGTACGCCAATGAAATTGGCCATCTTGGACAAGAGCTTTTACAGGTTATCGAAGAAAAAACTTATTCAAACAGTAAAACTCTCTTCAGACTTGGCGCTCTTGATAGTGTGCCAAAACAAATTGTCTGGGAGATTGCTCAGAAGGCCAGAAGCTATGGCGATTGTTTTGTAAGTATTGTCGAAGGAGACCAGGAAGAATTAACGACTGAGTTGCTTTCAAGAAATATCGACTGTTTTATCTCTAACTACTCTGGCGATATTTCAAAAGATAAAAACATGAACAGCAAGTCTTTTGTAAAGGCCTCGGTTTCTATCTATGGTGCAAAAGAATTCTTAGACTGTAAAAATAACTTTCCAAAGTCTTTAATTGGAAAGCCTATGATTCTTCCCACTCACCATTCAAAACTTCGTCATGACCTTGATTTCTTCTTTGAATCAAAGAAAATTAAGATCATCAATGAACTTGAAACTCAGGATACTGCTTTAATGAAAATTTTTGCGGCCCAGGGAGCAGGTCTTGCGGCACTACCGGATATCGCGGCCCAGGATCAGGTGAAGGCAGGAGCTCTTTATAAGATTGCGACTCTTCCAAACATTAAAGAAGAGTATTGGATTATCGGTTCTAAGAGAACTATCGATAACCCAATCGCTTCGAAACTGATGAAGTCTATTTAACTTCTTTTGAGTCTTTTTCAGGAATGGCCACTGAAAGCAGCACTGATAGAGTAATGATTCCCAAAACGAAGGCCAGGGAATACGACGTTGGTATCTTGTACCACGCCTCTATCAGCATTTTTACACCAATGAAAATCAGTACCACTGAAAGTGCATAAGATAAAAATCTAAATAACTGCACTACTCCGGCAAAAGCAAAATACAGTGATCTCAATCCCAAGATGGCAAAGATATTCGATGTATAAGCGATGAAGGCATTTTTAGTCACTGAAAGTGTTGCCGGGATCGAATCCACAGCAAAAATTAAGTCAGTTGATTCAATGATTAATAAAACTAAAAAAAGTGGAGTCATATAACGAATACCGTCCTTGATGACAAAAAACTTTTGTCCTTCAAAACTATCTGTCATACGGAAGTACTTCTTAGCAGTTTTATAAATAAATCCATCTTCTGGATTAATTTCATCATCACTGCCCGATACCAGCATCTTAATTCCTGTATACACCAGGAATGCGCCAAAGAAGTATAGGATGAAATGGAATTTATTAATAAGGGCAACACCACCAACGATGAAGAGAATTCTCATAACCAGAGCACCAAGGATACCCCAGAATAAAACGCGGTGCTGGTACTTAGACTCTACTTTGAAATATGAAAAGATAATAGTCATAACAAAAATGTTATCCACACTTAAACTCTTTTCCAGAACATAAGCTGTTAAGAATTCGTAAGCTTCGCGCTCACCGATATAGTGATAAACACCATAATTAAAAACTAATGCCAGGGAGATCCAGACTCCAGTCCAAATCAATGACTCTCTTACTGAAACGTTGTGATCTTTTTTATGAAATACACCTAAATCCAGCGCCAGCATGGCCAAAACAAAAATGTGAAATCCAATCCACCAAGAAACTTGTGCTTCCAAGACTACTCCTTTAATCGTACCTTTAATTTGAAAACTAAAAAATTATAGGATAGCTTTCACCATATGAAAAAAGAAATGCTCATTACAATGCTGATTGAAAAGGGATGGTTTCACCAAGAGGATTTTTTTGATCAAAAATTTTGCCTAGAGTTATTAAACGAGGCCCGCGAACAACAATGGACCCAGGCCAAAATTGGCAAAGATGACAAAAAACAAGAGGCACTTGCGATTCGAACTGATTCAATCGTTTGGATTGAGGAAGAAAGCGCAACAATGGCCCAAAAAAATTACCTAACGCAAATGAATGACTTGATGAACACTTTAAACCAGGAACTTTACTTAGGACTTAAAGAGTATGAATGTCACTTTGCTCAATATAAACCTTCAGGATTTTATAAAAAACATTTAGACCAGCACTCTGGAAGCAATGCCCGGGTTATAAGCAGCATCCTCTATTTGAATGAAACACAAAAAGGTGGAGAGCTGGCCATTTATAACCGTGAAAATCCCGATGTTATTGAGACACTTATTAAACCGATACCCGGAAGTTTTGTTTGCTTTTTAAGCAATCAAATTTATCATGAGGTACTCCCGACAGAAAGTGAGAGATTTTCTCTAACTGGATGGTTTAGAAACTCTATCCGCTAATAAAAATTATGAAGACAAAACTTATCTCGTATTTGATTTACTATTTTATCCGTCTTATCAATCTGACTTATAGATATGAGTTTGTTGGTCTTGATAATAAAAAACGTGCCAGGGCAGGTCATCCTAAAGGGGCCTTTGTTTTTGCAATCTGGCATCAGAACTTAATCCCGGGTATTCTGGCCCATGGTGACGAACAGTACACAATGATTATTTCAGAATCAAAAGATGGTGAGATTGTTGCTGTGACTTGTGAAAAACTTGGCCACACACCTTCAAGAGGAAGCTCTACTCGCGGTGGTAAAAAAGCGCTAATTGAGATGGTTAAAAATGTTAAGAGTGGTATCCCTGGTGCTTTAACAGTTGATGGGCCTAAAGGTCCTGCTTATGTTGTAAAACCTGGAGTTATCGAACTTGCCCGCCTTGCTCAATGTGCTATCGTTCCGATGTCACCTTATACAAATAGATTTTGGGTCATTAAAAAAAGCTGGGATCAGTTTAGAATTCCTAAACCTTTTAGCCGAGTGGTCATCGCTATCGGCGAGCCCTTTTTTGTTGATGAATCAATTACCAAAGAAAATTTTGATCAGGTAGCTCTTGATATAGCTACCCGACTTCATGAAGGCGAAGAGATCGCCAAATCTCACTTTAAAAACTAAAAATCGATATCAGCGGCCAGGCTTCTTTGACAGTCAAACTGCTCGTAAATATCCTGAATCAATTTGGCATTTGCTTTAGAGTTTGAAACCTCGATCATTGGTTTACCAATAAAATAGTTACCAAAGAACGTTTTCTCCAGGTATCTCTTACTGTCTTCTTCTTCTACTTCGTCACCTTTTAGTTTTTTCAAAGCAAATAATACTGACTTATAATGGCGTTGAACCTTTACGACAGAACCAGCTGAGAAGAGTGTTTCTTCTTCGTTTAATGTTCCTTTATAGTAGTTTTTTACATCTGAATAAATCAGGTCTTTGTTAGTTGCCACAAAATCATATCCTTCCTGAACAAGACTATCAGCATGCTTGAACATAAGTCTTAACTTCTGAGCATCCTGACAGAAGTAGCTGGTTTTAATTTTATCAATTTTTCCAAGCTTAATGATCTCAGAGTATTTTTTGTTAAATTGATTTAATCTTCCATTAAAAGTGTCTACTTGATCCAAACTTTTTTCTGTCGCGAACTTTAAGAATTTATCTCCCCACTCTCCGTAAAGCTGAGAAGAAATTTTATTATGGTTATCAATGATCGCCACCATATTATCAGATCCATCATCCATCCCTGAGTATTCTTTTGGTGCAATCATATTACCTAAACGACTTTCAACTTTTCTTAATTCAACCAGCATTGATAGATACTCTGCTTTTTTCTTATCCATTCCATTGGCAAGCTGCAACTTTTGTTTGTCACCCTTACTTAGAACATTTTGTTCCTTTGCTTCAATATCAGCTCCAATTCTAATAATATGGAAAAGAATTTTAGCTCTGTAGTTATCATTAAAATCTTTCGCTGAAATATTTAATGATTCAGTAAAATTTGCTACATCCATTGGATCAAACTTTTTCATCTCTACAATAAACAAGTCATCTAGTAGAGGAATTGAGCTGATATTTAGTTCTTTATAAACTTTGATTTGAGCTGTCAGTACATTATAATCCTGAGCTAGCTGAGAAATCATCAGAAGCTTCTGAGTTTCAGTAGGTGTTTCTAGCGCCTGATTTAGACCTGGTTGAAGGTATTTCTGAATTTTTGCCAGAGATTTTTTCAACTCGCTCAAGTCTCCAATATGTTCTGTTACAACAGCACGATCGATTTCAGAGTTAGCTTTATTGATATTGGCCTTTTCATTTTCAAGTTTTTTAAGTTCAACAGTGATTTCATCTGCTAATGCTTTAGCGTCGCGGAAGTCTTCACGTGTCGTACTGTTTTCCATGTCAAGACCACCTTGAACATCAAGCTCTCTTCTAATGTCATAGAATGAACAGTTAAGTTTAATGAAAGTCTGACGATCTGTTGGTTTTTCAAAATCAAAACGTTGCTTGAAGATTAAATCAATAAGACGAAGTGCTGATGAAATTAAAAATCCACCACCGGCCACGATTAGTCCAAGAGCATTTCCTGAAAGAACACCTAATTGAGTAGAATTATAAATTAAGTCTGCTGTCGATTCCAGAATACGGCCATCTTCCATATTACACTGGCTCTTTTTAATCATTGAATTGATGTTTGAAAAAACGGCCGAAAATTGTAGTCCATTAACCACATTCTTTTTGTCGTCCTTATCAATAATAATATCTGATAATGTCTCGCTATTAGTCACTACAGCATTGTCTTTTAAATTTTCCTGAAGGGTTTTAAGGGAAGCCAAAACTTCTTTCATTTTGCCATCTTCAGTCTTAGTACAACTTCCTTTTAGAACTTCTTTAATGGCCTCAGTTTTCGCAATTAAGTCTGAGAATTTTTTTGATTCCATTGGACATGATTTTGGACGCTCGTACACAGCGCTGTATTTCTTAACAAGCTCAGAGGCCCTTGCCATATCAATTTCCGCAGAAAACGCCGTCCACGGAGTTACTGCTGCAATAAATGCGACGATAAAAGAGATGATTATATTAACCATACTACCCTCATTAAACTTGAACATAGAAATTCAAGTCTAACTAGAGCAAGAAAGATGCCCAGCTTTACGAGTGCACTTTAAGGCACTTAGATTTAAGTCATTGATTAATAAAATAACGGCCTGTCTATTATTTAGACAGTCTGTTCATACAGTTCCAATTCATCTTTAGCTGATTTCCCAGTATAGAAAAATGGTGAGTCAACTCAAGGCAACTGGCCTTATTCAGGCGTCCGTAATCAAACATTTTAGAGTAGCAGTACCACATCATATCGTCGGCGTTTTCAGGGTCCTGGTTTCTGCTTTTTGCCAATGTGCACGCTTCGATGTCCAGGTCTGATTGGTTTTGTGTTAAGCAACCCCAGTCGTATGTCGTGCGATTTACCAGGCATTCATAGGCCTTTGAAAATTTGGTTTTTTGTGGGATAAATCCTGCACATTTCTGCAGGTAATTTCCATAAGTGCTGCGGTTAATTTTTTTATTTTGAGCATCAGTGAATCTTGATAGTAGATCTAAATCTTTATGCTCTCTTAGCAGAGTACATAATTGATCTGCACTGATATAATCAAGTTCACGCACTAGAAGATTGGATCCAATATATACCAAGGCATCCTGATAAATATAATAATCTACTAGATTGTGATATTTCAAAAATTCAATCACGTTAACCTGAATAGAACTCAGACCATTTGCCGATTGATATATCTTTAACATCTTTGTGTAGACTGATTTTCCTAGAGCAATATCTTCACTCAACACTCTTTTTAATTGAGAGTTGGTTTTATTTTTAATGATGAAATCATAGTGTTTTGAAATATTCTGGTTAAGTAAAATATTTTTCCAAGCAATCAAGGACTGAGGATTATTTCCTGAAAGTGCTTCTGTTCTATCAAGATCTGCTTTTTTGATCGTCGGAGTTGCGACTCTCAAATTCGTTCCCTTAAAAGCAGCTAAAATAGCGGCCTTTGAAATCCCCGTTATATTTTTATCGGCCAGAGACGTATCTCTAAAAGCTCTCTCTAACTTAGGAGCGGCCTGAGCACCTAACGGGCCGGTACTATCAAAACCAACCACCATTTGTGATTTATTAAATACCGATGTCATGAACTCACTCATGCTTTGACCGAAATCCAGGTATCTTGAAGCGGCCACTTCCTCAGCTAAATTAAGTGGGAAACCATCTCCAACTAAAACGTATAAGTAGTCATTCACGCTTCTGTGATCAGGAGATTTTGAGGCCAGAGTGTTACACCCCATTAAGAAAACCGATTTAGGTTTATCTAAAATATTCGGGCATAGAGACTTTTCTTTAGCGTTGATTAATTCGGCCAGTGAGATTGTTGATGAGCTCTCACCAAAAAAGAGTCCACCAAAATGTCCTGAGACAACTAAGATGTCACAGCTCACATCACTCGCACATGCTTTCTTAAACCAGTTTGGATCTTTGTTGTCTGGAACCAGCTCAACTTGTTTATATCCAATCGGCGACAAATGTTTACTGAATAACTGCTTTTCATCAACTGAATTGAATGTCATTGAACAAACGGTTTTTGCACTTACATTAAAAGCAAGAGCAAGGCTGCATAGACTCAGGAGGATTTGTGATGTTTTCATATGACAGTACATTAACATCTACAGAAAAATTCATGTGGAAAAGAGTATTTTTTACAGGCTCAACAAAGATAAGAACTCTCAGATAAGTTTAACTTGATCAGGATCCAGATACTCGTCTTTATAAGTAACATAGGCCTTATAATGATTCCCATATTGTAGACGCTCTTCTGGTGTTAACTCGCGTTTTAGCACCGCCGGGTTCCCCATAATCATACTGTGTGGTGGATACTTCTTCCCGGGTGGCACAACACTTCCACCGGCCACAACAGAGTTCTCACCGATCTCAGCGCCATCCATAATGATTGCTCCCATACCGATTAAACAACTATTGCCGATCGTACAACCATGAAGAGTTACACTATGACCGATACTCACATTCTCACCAATGGTAAGTGCGAAATCTTTCGTCACATGAAGCATTGTTAGATCTTGAACGTTAGTGTTCTTCCCAATACGAATGTAGTTAACATCCCCACGGGCCACACATTGATACCAAATGTTTACATTTTCCTCGAGGACAACTTTTCCAATCACGTCCGCACTGGGTGCGATGAAAACGCTGTCGTCGAATTGAGGCTTAATTCCTTTGAAGGAATAAAGAGGCATCTTATTGAGCTGCTGGTGCCGCTTCTGCTACTGGTTTTTTCCATGGTAGCTTAGAAACGTAAGCTGCAAGATCTTTGATGTCTTGAGGCTTAAGGCCTTTAAGAATTGGATTCATAACTAAGTTTACACGAGCGCCAGACTTCATATCGACAAGTTGTTTTTCGATATACCAGTCGAACTGTCCACCGATGAAAGGAGCTTTTTGAGAAGTTTTCCCTTCTCCACCTTTACCGTGGCAAGAAATACATTGAGTGTATAATTTGTGACCAGATACAAGTTGAGGAGTGTCTAGTTCAACAACTGGAGCGTATTCTTTAACTTCAACTTCAGCTTCAACAACTTTTTCTTTTGGAGCAAGTAGTGTTTCAACTAAAGCAGCCTGGTGATGGTAGCTTTCAGCTACTTTTGTAACATTGAATTTCTCATTTGATACAGGCAGAGATTTATATGAAAAAAGTACAAGCGCTAACACTAGAGCTGTTAATACACTTAAAAAAACGATCAATCTTGTCATGACTCTCCCGCCTTAGACCTTAGGAAAAAAATGTTTCATTTAAGTCTGAAATTATAGGGCATTTAAAAAAACTTGGCAATTTTATATGCCTTGCAAAAGAAGTTTTTCTAGCGACTTTAGGTCTTTTATCTCTTGAAGAAGATCTAAATGTTCGCCTTTGATGAAACCTTCTGCATTAGAATGTCTTAAATACGACAGCAGTGAGTCATAAAAACCTTCGAAGTTAAGAATGTAGCTCGGCTTTTGATGGTATTTTAATTGAGTCCACGTCAGAACTTCAAACATCTCATCAAGCGTTCCCATTCCACCAGGCAGACTTAAAAAGGCATCGGCATTGTCGTACATTAATTGTTTACGTTGGTGCATATTATCGACGACGAACAATTGTGAAAGACCACTATGGGCCACTTCATAATCAACCAGTGCTTTGGGAATCACCCCGATCACTTCTCCACCATTTTTTAAAACGCTATCAGCGATGGCACCCATCAGTCCAATGGAAGCTCCACCGTAGACCAGTCCCACATTATTTTTAACTAAAAGCTCTCCGATCTTTGATCCAAGCTCTACGTATTTTGATCCTTTCCCTGCAGCTGAACCACAGAAAATACAAAGTCTTTTCATTATGAGCGTCCTTTATCGAAATAAAAAAAGTATTCCTTATTTCCATTTTTTCCAAGAATAGGTGATTCACATTGATCCACTAAAACAAATCCTTGGGCCTTACACCATTCTTTAATTTCATGAAGCATAACCAGTCTATGGCCTTCACTCTTCACGATTCCATTGCTATCGAGTCCGCTCTGCCCGACTTCAAATTGTGGTTTTAAAAGTGCCACTATTTTTCCTTTCGGCTTTACCAGATCAAAGATATTTTTAAGCACCAGCTTCAATGAAATAAACGACAGGTCGACGACGGCCAGGTCCACTTTCTCACTAAGCTCGAATGGGAATTTAATATTTACGCCTTCGTGATTTTCCACACGCGGGTCTTCTCGAAGTGATTGGGCCAATTGATCATGGCCAACATCCAGACAATAAACCTTAGTAGCACCCGATCTCAAAACGTAATCTGTGAAACCACCAGTTGAGGCCCCAACGTCTGCTACAATTAATCCTTTTACGTCCACTTGAAAGCGGGCCAGTGCCCCTTCAATCTTATGAGCGCCACGAGATACATACTGTATTTCTTTTCGCACTTCTAAACCCTCAGCCGTTACTTGTTGAGATGCTTTTTCGACTAATTTGTTTTGATAAAACACAACGCCTTCTTCGATCAGTAAAAGGGCCTGTGACCTGGTTGAAGTCAGCTTCGCCTCTACTAACATTTTGTCTGCGCGGTCTTTGCTCATAATGATACTGGAGTGATGACGATTTCGATTTGCTCTTCGTTACGCTCTATGTGACTTATTGATTTACTCTGACCAAGATAGATATCAAGGTTAGGCTCATTCAAAGTTTTAACAATTTTTCCGTTTACGTTGTAAAGGTCACCTTTGATGCGGACAAATCCTGATGGACCGTACTCGTGAACGCTTTGAACGTAGAAGGCAGAAATATCGGCCTTAATGCCGTTTTTCATCTGAATTAATACATGCTCTTTTTCATCAACTGATTGAATTGAATGTTGCTCTGTAGACAAAAAGAAACCTTTTCCGATTCCCTTTTTATAAATAAGACTTACTTTCAGACCAATTTTGGCCTCAGCAACACCAGTGAATGCAACAAACATCAACGCAATTAAAATTCTCATGTCAAAATCTTAAAGGATGAGTGGTAAGCGCACAATCACTTTATCATTGAAAAGAAAAAAAATTGACGATATAACTAATGCTTGAATTAAAGGGTCAATAGCTCAGTTGGTTAGAGCTCCCGGCTCATAACCGGGTGGTCACTGGTTCAAGTCCAGTTTGACCCACCATTCAAAAAAAGCCTCGCCTTCGTGCGAGGCTTTTTTATGTTGTTAAAAATCCAAACCAAACTAATATTGAATAATTATTTACTTCAATAAAGGTTTCCATGAAATTATTCCTAGGTTTCTTAGCTCTATTCATTCTGCTTGCTGGATGCTCTGTTGCACCCATCAATACTGCTACAACGGCCAGGACACTTGGCGAAGGTAAAAATCTTCTAACAGGAAGCTTTCCTGTTACCGGTGTGAAGTATGAAAGAGGAATTACAAATGACCTGGACTTAGGTTTAGGAATTGAAAACCAATTCGGGCTACTTTTCCATGCTTTTGGAAAAGTGAACTTCATTAATCACCAGGAAAACGGTTTTTCAGTTGGATCTCTTTTTGGAGGAGGTCTAGCGAGCATTGGTGACAGTAAATCTTTTTACACCGGGCCGATTGTTTCATACAGAAAAAACTCTTTTGAAGTTTTTACTGCTTACAAATTTAATTTCGTTCAATGGAAGTTTGATGGAATTGATCCTGATGACAAAGATGATCTTTTATCTGTTCCATCTTCAAAAAATGATTTTACTTACCACGAGTTTGATCTGGGCATGAATTTTATCGAAGGTCGCTGGATGTTTACAGTTGGTGCGCACTTATACATTTTCCCGGACACAACCTCGTCACTTCCCTTTGTTGATATAGCTTACGGATTTTAAAATGAAAAAACTGGTTTTAATCAGCACAACGATATTGATTGCAGGATGCTCCTCTCTTGAAGACCACAGACGTGAAGAGTTTTATAAAAACTCTCCGGCCGGTTTTACTGAAGTCATTAACAGCAAAAAACTAGCGAAATTAAAACCAGTTCAAATCATTCAACTCTTAAAGAAAAACTGCTGTGATGCCATTATGGTTCAACCAACGGCCATCACAAACTGGAGTGCAGAAGATATAAAACCTCTGGAGCAAATGCTCGGTGACCAATCTTTCATAGCCCCAGTGGCCTCAACTTCAGGAACTTATAGCTGCCGTGGACCTAGCTACATGTCGACAGTAGATCGTGAAGCAAGACACTTAATTCGTGCTTTCAAAGAAAAAACTTATCCACTGGCCCAATGTTCAACTCTCGATTTGCAGATTGGTCCAAATGAGTAAAATAACCATTTATGAAAAATATGGTGGCTTTGATTTTTTTCACAATATCATCTACCAACTCTATATTGAACTCTTTGACCATGTTGAAATCAGCTATCACTTCTTCGGAGTGAATCTGCAAAAGTTATCATTGTTGCAAGCACAGTTTCTTTGTGAAGCTATCGGTGGCCCAAAAATGTATAAAGGCGGAAATATTCAAGTCGTTCATAAATATATGAAAGTCACAGACTATGAATTCGAAACTGTGGTGAAGCGTTTTGAAGACATTTTTGAAAGAAACGGACTCGACAAAGATGAAGTGAAATTCATCGGGGCCTTCATCAGATCTAACAGACCTCATATTGTGACTGCAAAAAATACTTGGATTGATCGCATCGCTCGATACTTTTATAAGAGGATTGCTAAATTCAAGGCACTGGCAAAAAGATTAAGTTAAAAACTCCAGCACAAAAGTTGTTCCGTGTTTTGTCGCACTCTCTTCCAGAGTTTTAGAAAACACTGAAATTTTTCCATCCAACTTTTCAACATAGGCCTTAACAATAGGGAGACCAAAGCCAGTTCCCTTCTCACCAGAAGTTCCGGGTCTCGACGTTGCAGAGTTCATCGCAAAAAGTTTAGGCATTAAGTCTGTTGGAATTCCAATTCCTGAGTCAGTAATAGAAATAACCGCATTCTTATCTTTAAGTTCCAGGGCAAGACAGATCTCACTTCCTTCCGGTGAAAATTTAATGGCATTTGAAAGTAAGTTTCCAAGAATTTGATGAAGTAGTAAATCAGCATTGGCCTTAATTTCCAGGTCACCTACTTTGTTTGTCACAATTAACTTAATATTTTTAGATTCAAGCTTCTCCGCAAAGTTCTCCTGAAGCTGTGGCAACAGACGGTTAAGATTGATCAACTCCATTGGGATAGCACTCTTTCCAAGCTCCATCGCATAGAGATTTCTTACGTTATTAACAATGCTTGCCATGTTAGTAGTTGCAACAATGATTTTATCTACCGATACGATGGCCGGCGGTGGAAGCTCAGCTTTTTTAAGCATATTCGAGCGTCCCATAATAATAGAAATCGGATTCGATATATCGTGAGTAATAACGCAAATCAGATTTTGAATTCCCTCTTTTTTGCTTTCAATTTCTCTCTGGTGCTTTTCAACTGAAATCAGAAAAAACCAAATAACGATTGCGCTGGTAAAAATCCATCCGAAAGTAACCAGGGCCTGAGAGATCAGAAGTCCCGTTGGAGAAATAAGTTTAGGTGCCGTCACCCCACAAACCTCAAGCATTAAAAATCCGATTAAAACAAAAGTTCCTATTGTCAGCCATGTTATTATCCCTCTTCTCCCGCAAATGAGTCCTGCAAGAAGTGGAAGAATTCCAAACCAAACGATAATATTGCTGTGAAAGCCGCCACAGAAAAATCCAAAAGTTGCTTGATGAACAATACCTGCCCCAATAAAGAGATTGGCATTGAAAAAGCGATTATTATTAAAACGATAAAGTACTGGGGTCAAAATATGAATGAAACTGGCAGTGAATCCAACGATTGACGGAAGTGGATGATCAATCGTGAAATACGCCAAAATAGCATAGGCCCACATAAGTATCCCTGTGGCGAGCACGCACACCAGGTGAGTGTGTATAAACATCTCAGGTAAGTCTTTTTGTTCAACACGGGTCTTGCTTATAAAGCTGTAAATGCCTTGATATGCTCTTAAGAATAAATTATTCATAGTAATAATTTATCACGTTTAGAAAGACCTCCAAGGGGAAAAAATGCTCTTTTTACCAACCAAATCCATGAACCCTGAACTTTCTACAAGCTTACTAGCGGGAATTCCTGCATCTGCTATTATCGTGGCCTATGAAAAAAATAATTTTATCAGCTCTTTTAGTGCTTTCTCAAAACTCGTTTGCTGCGGAATCGGATAATTTCACCGCCCGCCAGCTGGACTTAGTGGACGCAAGTACGCAGGTAAATGAACTTGCGAACAAGTACCTTAGAAGTTCAATCAAAAATCTGGCAGCAGCTGGATGTGATGAAGAGGCCCTTTATGCTGAGTTAAGAAAAGCTTTCGCCAATCACAGCAAAGGTGAATTCACTAAAGATATTCTTTATAAGAGCGCGGTTCCTATATACGCTCTTCCGATTAAAAAATCAGTTTATGAGACATGGGAAATTCCTGATGGATATCTACTTGGTAAAAAGAGTGCAGCAACCAGCCCACTTGCTTTAAGTCCTCTAATTAAAATTGGAGACCAGGCCGTAGGTGTAGATAAGTTCGAGCACATGTTTGGTATGGGTTTTGATTACTTCAAAAAGAATTACATTAAAGATGGAAATATCAAGTTGATCCTAAACTACGGCGGGGCCATGGAAAAAAGTATCCTTGGTGGAAACGTTATTGCCACTGGTGTTTTTTCATACGGGGATCTTTCAGCGAACTTTAACGGTATGAGATTCTGGAATCACATGCTTCAAAAGAATGATGATATCTTAGGTGCCGATCAGAACTTAGGCCCTTATGTTATATGCCAGGATAAAAAATGGGCAGTAAACGAGAGAAACCCAATCGACTTCAAAAACTACATCGACGCTTCGATGGACGAAAGTATCAACTGTAGTAAATTCGCCGGCACAAAGGCCATTGGGAAATTTAAAGCTGAAGTTATTAAACGTGGATTTGTGACTTCAACAGGAAAAGCAGCCTGTCCGGTAGAGCCTGAGAAACTAATTGAGATGAAAGCGAAGTATAAAAATTCTGGAATTGTGGACAAGATCATTAACAGCGACGGAATTGGAAGAGTGAACTACTTTAAAGAATTCTAAAAATAAAAAAGCCTCCATTACGGAGGCTTTTTTTTGATCTATTTTATTATTTTACAACTGCACCAGTATCGTCGATTTTAAGTCCACATGAGTAAGAGATCACGAAAGCAGCGTCTCTAACACATTCAACATCACGACCAATTCTTTTTGTCTTAGTTAAGCTTCCTTGTTGAGTAGAAACTTCTTGTGCGTTTGTTAGTGAATTGAAAAGTAATTCAGCAGCAGCGTTTTGGATTCTCACAACTGTGTTGCTTCCAGATGCTGTTACATTGATTGTACCAGTTGCGGCCGATACAGTTACAGAAGATACAAGTGCGATAATTGCGATAAATGCTTTCATATAAACTCCCCAGTTTTTGATACTGGGGTGGTCATAGCATAGGTGTTTTTAATATTACTACTGGCAAATCCCAATTAACTTAGAATTAAGTTTAGCTATATAAGATTTACTCGCAATGAACTTAGCTTCCACGACTAGGAGCTTAACATCTTATGTCTGCTGGGACTTCTTGATATCTAAAACTCAAAAAGCAAGATCAACTTTTCACGGTCAATCTTGCTTTCCTTTTATAATATAGAAATGTCCTAACTATTTTTGAATTGTAGACGCCTCTTTAGTTTTAGAAGGATCTTGAGTTTCTATTGCCCAAACTGATTCATCATTAACAACATCTCTTAAAACATTACTTGGACCCCAGCTTCCACCTTGGCATAAACTCATAACTTGCATGGCCTGAACAACTGGAGAATTTCCAAAACCTCCAGCTCCTTGAAATCCTTGTGTACTTAGAACAGAATCAAGAGATGGCGTCATTGGAGTTAATATTTGACTAACAGTGGCCCCCGGCATTCCCATCCCCATACCTACACCCATTCCACCGATTGAACCAGTCCCCGGATAGCTATATCCACCACCGTACATTCCTTGATTCATGTCGAGTTTCATTTTAGTTTTTAAAGCCTTTGGACTACCCATCATCATATCAGGATTCACATCACCATAAATATCTTTATTGCCTCTATAGTAGTCACCAAATATCCTCTGAGCTTTTTCCATTAAGCCTTTATCGAAGCAAGAAGCGGCTTCTGGGTTCTTTTTAAAAAATTGAGTTACATTTCTACAAAGATTTGCATCGAAGCTCACATCTTGACGAGATTCATCACCAAGAGAATTTACAGTATCAATTCTTGAAGGAATGCATTTTCCATTTTTAATTTCAACTTTTACACTGGTTTCACTCTTACGAGCAAACGGAGCTTCTTTCGTTTTTACCTGACTAAATTCTCCATATCCAGATACAATACCGATGCTTTTTATAACGTGGTTCGAATAAATGCCAGAAATTTCACCTTTATCATTTCTTGTGACTACCGTTTCATAATCCGTATCTTTACTTTTTGAAGAAATGATTTCTTTTCCATTTTCATGTTTATAATTCAATTCTGGATGTGGGACAATTTTACCATCGGATGTTAGTTCAAAAGGATAAAAATAATTAGTATCATTTTTGTCATTTGCTCCACCATAATCACACAAATACATTCCTCCACTAAGCTTGCAAGGTTTGTTTGATTTAACCATAGTATTAAATTGTTTCTGGCAGTATGAATAATCAACCGCAGAAAAAACATTGTTCGAAAATAGAACTGTAAAAAGTAGTGCTGAAAATTTCATTGTATCTCCTCATCAAAGAACTTACTCACTTTATATTTTTAGTTTATGTGAAAAATTTAAAAAAAGCAGATAAGGGAAAAGGATTCCTCTTAAGTAAATCCGCAATTGATCGTTGTAAAAAGCAGACAAGACACTAATTTATTCTTAAGCAGCTTTAAAATAGCTTTGCTATCCAATTGAAAAGTAACAATAAAGCATCACATGAATAGTGCTGTATAGTTATATGTTCAGTAGTTTAGATTAATAGAGTGAAGAAAAAGGAAGGCACTAACAACTTGTTTTTCATATACAGCTCCAAAGTTTAACTAGATAGCTTTATCGAACGTGAAAAAGGCCCTCGATTGGTAACCCCAAGTAATGATTCCTGGCCCTGTCAAAATGTTCAACACAGCCTAAGATTTGGTCGATTTTTCTCTCGTTTTTCAATGACTTAACTAAGCTTTTTTGGCCCAAACCCTGCACTTTAAAGGGTAAGCGGGGGCTTAAAATGAAAACAACAAAAACAATTATTCTGACACTGATTCTTTCAATGATTTCAACGAATGTAATGCCAAAATCATTCACGAAAGCAGAGATCTATAAGTACAACACTTCTGTGATCGCTGAGATGATTAAGGTCGTTCAACCAAAGATGAAAGAGAAGAAAAGAAAGCAGGTTGCACTTTCTCTTTATCAAGCTTCTAAGAAGTATGCTGTTGATCCAAAGTTAATGGTCGCTATCATTTCTACTGAAAGTGATTTTAACAATGCTGCTGTTTCTGTTTCTGGTGACCTTTCACTTGCTCAGATCAACACTAAAGTTTGGAATGCTGAATTTACACGTTTAGGTCTGGGACAAATTGATCAAAAGCTTTTGAAGAAAGACGAAGCATACGCTCTTAATAAGATGGGAAAAATTCTTTCAATCTTAAAAACTCGTCATGCTAAAAAAGACTCTAAATGGTACGCAACTTACCACTCGAAAACGAAAAAGTATAAAAATGCTTACGATGGTAAAGTTCAAAACAAACTTAGAATGATCGCTTCAGTATCTCAAAATAACTTTTAATTAATGACATTTACGGGGATAACTAAAGAGTTGTTCCCGTAAATATTTTTTCGACTTTTCCACAAAGATAGATATCTTTTAGATCTTTAGAAAACTTCACTGCCAGAATTCCACCCATTGTTTCTAAAACAACTTCATCATTCCAACCGTAAAATTTTGCGGCCACTAAAGCTGTTGCAGTTGCGCCTGTACCACACGATAACGTCTCGTTTTCCACGCCGCGCTCGTAGGTCCTGATCTTGATATGGTTTGGAGAAGTCACTTCAAAAAAATTGGCATTAGAGCCTTTAGGAAAGCGTTCATCGTAACGAACCATGCGGCCGTTATCAAAAACCGGGTACTCTTTAATTTTTTCGATTTCAAACACTGCGTGTGGAACACCTGTGTTCATATAAAAAGATTTTTTTGCATGAACTTTTGAATCGAGATCATTAAGATCAATTTTCCCGACATCATATAACTCAGTCATTTTTAAACGGTAGCCATAAGTTGCATCAAGTGAGCACTCATAAACCCCATTCATCGTTTCAAACTTATAAGTTTCTTTTTTAGTATCTAGTACTTCATGAGCAAAAGCAGTAATGGCACGCGCGCCATTACCGCACATCTCAACTTCCCCACCATCTGCATTTATGTAACGCATTTTAAAATCAACACTCGAGCTCTCTTCTAAAAGTAAAACTCCGTCAGCACCGATTCCTGTTTTCAGTGAACACAACGCGGCCCATTTAGATTTGTCTTCTGCTTTAAAGCTTTGCTTGCGATTATCAATAACAATGAAATCGTTTCCTGTTGCATTGAATTTTGTGAAGTTGATTTTTGTCATAAATTTATCCTAGTCCTGCATCTAACACTTTGTCCAATATAAAAAGTTTGATTAATCAAACTTACTCATACTAAGATCTCCCAGCTTAACGACTTTATCTTTTTAAAAGGAGTTTTAAAATGAAATTACTCTTAGCTTTTGCAATGATCGCATTATCTGCCCCAACAATGGCCGATATGGTTTTCATGCGCGAATGGGATTCACAAAAACATATCATGCATAAAAATAGCGAAGGTGTGACTTCGCAAATCACATCAGGTGATTTAATGCATTTATACCCGGACATTTCTCCTGATGGAAAGAATGTTGTTTACGTTGAAGGACATATCACTGACCAAGGAACTCAAGACCTTTACCTGGTGACGATGAACCTTGAAACGAAAAAAACTGAAAAATGGATTGCTGACGGATTAAAAGGAATGATTCTTCATCCTAAATACTCTCGCAATGGCCAGTTCATTTTCTTCTCTGCTCCAAGTCCAAAAAACAAAGTGTTTTATTTCGAGCCAAATAAATTTAGAACAAATTTTCTTAAGTCTAATGGCGATGTAACAACATTAAAGTTCACTGCAATGGCCTTGGATAAAGATGAAGCTTACTTCCCTCGTCCATCAAGTGATGGAAACTTTGTTGTGTACCAAAGAAATGTAAATGGAACACGTGAAGTTGTTTTATTTGATCGTTTAGAAGACAAAAAAATGGTGATTGCTCAAGGTATGAGTCCAGCTCTTTCTTTTGATGAAAGACTAATTGCTTTCTCTTCAAAAAAAGAAGGTTCATGGGATATCTATGAATTCAACCGCGATACTAAAACGATCACTCGTAAAACTTTTGATGACTCTACTGATGAAATGGCACCGTCATACATGCCAAACAATGAATTAGTTTTTGCTTCAAGCAAGTCAGGAAACTTTCAACTTTATCAACTGGATTCTGATGAATGGATCAGATTAACAAGTGTTCCAAATGCTGACGATTACGCTCCTCAGTTTTCTGGAGAGACTATTTTCACTCAAAGTGTACGCGCTCCTTTTATGGAACCAATGAGATCATCTTTTGGAACTGTTTTACACAATGGTCTTCTTTATATGTGCGGAGGCCACCAAGGCCCAGAGCACACTTATCCAAAAGAATCATTCACAGACAATTTCAACGTGTACGACAAAAGAATCAACAACTGGAGAGAGCTTGCTCCTCGTCCAGCTAAAGCTCACGGATACACAATCGCAGCTTACGGAAACTACATCTATGCTTTCGGTGGATTTGCTTACAACGAAGGAACAAAACCAGCATGGAAATCAATCGATACAATTGATCGCTACGACATCCGTACAAACACTTGGTCAACGATTGGTAAACTAACTAAACCTCGTTCATCAAACGTTGCTGTGACTGTTGGTGATAAGGTTTACTTAGTTGGTGGATGGGACGCGACTCCTAAAAAACCAAACGATTTTGAAGGAACGTTTCATTCATCTGTAGATGTTTTTGATTTTAAAACTGAAACTGTGTCAGTTGCTCCTTATTCAATGCCTCTTCCACTAAGACGCGCTTTTACTGGTGTTGATTACAAAGACCAGATTCTTCTAGTTGGTGGACTTGGAGTTGGATCTAGTCACTTTGAACTGATTTCAAACGTAACATTAATGGATCCAAAAACTGGTATCGCAACTGAGCTTCCAAAACTTCCGTTTGCTACATTTGCTCCTGCTGCTGAAACAATTGGTGATGAGCTATTTGTTTTTGGTGGGATGTTTAAAACTGGTGAAATGAACTACGAATATGTGTCGCATATTTATGGGTTTAATTTTGAAGATCAGTCTTGGAGACACACTGGACGCTACTTAAAAGAAAGCAAAGGCTTCTCGCAAGTTTTCAAAATGGATAACAGAACAATTGGAATCTTAGGTGGACACCGCTACTACCTAAATGAAGACAAACCAGTCAACACATTCGAACTCTTTAAAAAATAATTTCCTAAAAGGTACCTGCAGACTTGTGGTAGAGCACATGCTAACAAGTCTGCTGGTACCTTCTTGACACCAAAAACCGAGAAAAAGTGTCAATCCGATTCCAAAACCGAGCATTTTACTAGGCATTCACTTTGCACTTCAGTTTCTGCTGGTGTTCTTCCGGCTTTTTTCTGAGGGGGAAAAATGAATTTCAAAAGATTAGTGCTTTCGTCACTTCTCATTCTTTCAACATCGCTACATG
>JBEIPV010000128.1:0-8107 GCA_040376855.1 Bacteriovorax sp. | reverse complement strand
CTTGTGGTAGCGATACCGCAGTATTCACTACCCCCGAATGATCTTATTCAGCTCAAGAACTTGATGACTTAAACTCTCAGACTGCTGCCCTAACATCACAACCGTCTTCGAAATATTCCCCGTAATTTCCATACTCTTCACTGAAACATTATCCAAAGTCTTCATCGATTGATTAATATCTTTTGCCTCACGATTTTGAGCAATCGTCCCATCACGAATTTCAGTCGATTTAACGGCCACGGACTCTACCCCTTCGATAATTTCAGACAGTACTTCACCACATTTTTTGGTGGCAAGAGACCCTTTATCCACAACGACCAAATTATCCTGAGACATCTGTTCATTGGCCGATTTAGTATGAGAAATAATATCTTTAATTTTCTGTGACCCATTCAAAATAATTTCTGTAATTTCTTTTGAAGCTTGTCCCGACATATTAGCAAGGTTCCCCACTTCTTCTGCAACAACCGCAAATCCTTTCCCAAGATCCCCTGCCCTAGCTGCCTCAACTGAAGCATTGAAAGCTAATAGCTTTGTTTGAAAAACGATATCATTAATAACATTTGTCTTTTCTTGAATGACATTAATAACCTGAACAATGCTATTAATTTCTTCAAAGTTTTCTTCCATCTTCTTCGTCATCGAAATATTACTTTCTCTAATTTGAATAATTGAATTTAACATTTCACTGACGATCTCATTACCTTTTTCACCTTTCTGGCGGCAATCTCTCAAAAGTTCATTTGATTCATCAGCTCTTTTAGCACTTAATTCAATTGTGTTTGTAATCTCATTAATAGAATTTGAAGTTTGTGTAACAAGCTCTGCTTGCTGCTGACTAATGGAACTTAAATCATTTTGAGTTTCACCTAAGTTTTGAGAGACACTGATGATTTCTTCAGCGCCACGGCCAACGTTTTCAGTGATCGCTTCAATCTTTTTACTAATAACAGAGATCATGACCCAAACAAGAGTCGCAATTAATAACGTAACAACAACTGCTCCACCAACTTGATAAATGAAAAGAGTATTCGATTCTTTTTTCAATGCGCTCATTGGAACAATACTCACGTAATACCAAACTCCAGGAGTGCGTCCCATTTTAATTGGGCTAAAATATTTTACGGCCTCTTCCTTTAGAGATGGCTCAAATGAATTCAGATAAAATGACTCCCCTGATTTCATTTTTTCTTTGATCGTGGCCACTTCACTTTCTATCGGCCACTCCTTTGTCAGATTATTTGAATCTGGATCAGCTGCAATTTTTCCCTCATCTGTAATAAGTCTTGAAATACCTTTCCCAAAAGGAGGAGATTTCTCAAGGATATTTTGAATCGATGTGATTCCAAAATCACAACCAATAGCACCGATAAATTCACCATCTCTAAAAATGGGCGCACTCAGAGACGTTAGTAAAACTTTTTCTCCATTAACCCCATCGAGATAAGGGTGAATCATAACTTGATCTTTTACTTTTTGAGGAGCAGTGAAATACTCCTGGTCTTTCACGTCTTCCCATTTGTATGGGTCTTGAAAATTGACCTGGCCCTTTTCATCACGTGCCCAAAAAAAATTGAATCGCCCAAACTCAGCATCTTTCCCTTCAAACTTTTCAGGAACCCAGTCTGCCCATGTTCCTTTCAAGTACGGATTAGATTCAATCCAATATTTAAAATGAAGATAGAATGTTTCGCGATTAAGTGTTTTATTTTCTACCCATGCACGCACGAGTCTTTCCATACTATCTACTTCGATTGAAGCGCGATTAATTTCTCGAATAATTTCCGTTGATGTCTTAACTGATTCTTGCTCTAGAGACGTATACGTCATCTTTTCTAAAGTTTGATTTGTATTGATGTAATTTAGGATACTAAAAGTTGCAAAACCAAAGGCGACTAAAAGCATTGTCGGTATAAAAACTCGCCACTTCATAGAAAGATGGACAAACATATTTTCCTCTCTAAACAATTTATTAATTCATAATAGCTTACTTAAAGATTTCGAGGAATTAGAAGTTTTTTCCGTTTTAGAAAAACGAACTAGTTTAAGCTGAGATTAATCAGGGAATGGACAAATCCTAATCTAATTTCCAGTTAATTTGTTTAATGCTTTTTGATTCTAAAAATTTATTCGTTTGTGAGAACGGCTTACTCCCAAAAAATCCCCTATATGATGATAGTGGCGAAGGGTGAACCGATTTGATGATATGGTGTCTTCTAGTGTCTACTGCTTTTGCTTTTTTCTGAGCAGGACTTCCCCAAAGAATAAAAACAACGTTTTCTTTTTTCTCGTTGATAAGTTCGATGATTCTATCTGTGAATTCATTCCATCCGATATCTTTATGAGACATGGGTTGACCTGCTAGAACTGTTAGCTGGTTATTTAAAAGTAACACTCCCTGCCTAGCCCATGCTTCGAGGTTACCATCTTTAGGTGGTGTGATTCCCATATCGTCGTGTAGCTCTTTGTAGATGTTAACGAGTGATGGTGGGATTCTAATTCCTTTTTTAACTGAGAAACTTAATCCATGGGCCTGATCTGGTCCGTGATAAGGGTCTTGGCCGATGATGACGACTTTTACTTTTGAAAATGGAGTTAAGTTGAGTGCTGAAAAAATTTCTTTTTTAGGTGGATACACTGTTTCTTCAGCGTAGGCCTTTAAAAGAGTTTCTTCCAGGGTTTTAAAGTATGGCTTTTGGAATTCGTCTTTTAGTAATTCGAGCCAAGATGGATCTTCTAGGTATTGTGATAGTTTCATATGCCGACATTATAAAGGTGCCAGCAGACTTGTGGTAGCTACAATGCACAACATTTCAAATATGAAAATGAACCTGCCCCAATGCCAGGATTGCTTCATATTACTAATTTCTTGCCTTATTAAATTTTTCTTTAAATTAAATATGTGCAAAAAATAAGAACACTTAAAAAGGGCATTTTTTTGTAGAATATTTCAGCCAAGGCATATCTTTAAATCTCTCTGGAGGATGTCCAGTCGCAATATAAACGTTCTCAAATTTCTCATCATGCAATTTTCTTGCAAATTCTTCTCCTTTCACTTTATCCTTCCCTAGTTCACTATCAATATAAATTTTAGTAATTTCTTTATTAATTTCGCCTTTTAATTTAATAAAATCTTCAACTGAACTTACTGCTAAAAAACTTATACCTGTTTTTAGAGCTGCACTTTCCCAGATCATTCTGACTAGTTCATCATCATCAATAAGAATATAGTCATACTTAGACGATAATATAGGCAGAGATATTGTTATTAAAGTTCCTTTCGTTAATTCAGATTCAATATTAAATGTCCCATTTAATGATTGAATTACATTTTTAGCAAAAAAAATGCCTAAACCATTTCCTGCATTTTCTATATTCTTATCATAACTAAATTTTCTCTCACCAATTCTTGTAATGATGTGCGATGGTATACCTTTGCCAGAATCTTGTATCCTAATCTCTGCCTTTCCATCGAATTCATTCAAAGAAATTGTGATCAATCCCAAATCCGCTATTGCTTCCACTGAGTTATTAATCAAATTTGAAATGGCTCTATAAAAATCAATTTGATTCATGTTGACCATTAAAGATTTCTCTATAGATTCATATCTAATTTCTAGATTCGTTTTAGATTTATACTGTAGTTTTTTTTCTGCAAAAATTATTTCTAACTGTACATTTAAAGATTCTAAATTGATATTCGGACTATTTCCTACTTCCTGCGACTGGCGTTTCTTCTGAATATTAAGTAAATCATTCGCTATGCCTTCGATGCGAGAAATTGATCTTTTTAATACTAATGCTTCATCTTCAGGAAAACCTTTTAAGTTTTCCGCTATGCCTTGGAGTACAGCAAGGGGTGATCTAATATCATGAGAAACCTGTTCCGCTAGCGAGGTAAGAGTTCTCAATTCATGAATTTTAAGTTCTTCTAGATACTTTTTTTCCAATCTCCTTTTTTCTAAAATTAAAACAGGTGAACTAAAAACAAGAAAAAACAACCAAATTAAAAAAGAATTCAAAATCAAACTTCGAACATTATAATAAAACAACACTCTGCCAGATAGTGATGCTTTATCTGAAGGGTTTGAATAAATTTCAAATACATATTTTTTAGAAAAGAAATTATCACGACCTTGCTTATTTCCAATTTCCAAGAGACTCACATTGTTAGAATCAAATAATTCAATAAAAACATACCCAGTGTGAAGACTCTCATTTAAAGCTTTAACAACAGTCCTGTTATCGCCTATTAAAAAACTATTTCGAAGAGAAAACCCTACTGATTCAGCGTGAGTTTCTTTAGAGTATTGGCCAAACATGAGCAATAAAATGGATAAAAGAAAAAATAATCCAACCTGAAAAGCTATAAATCTAAATATTGAATTCATCCACTTATTTTTTATTTTCATATTTAATCAAAAGGATGAGGGACCAAATTAATATTAGACATGTTCACAACTCCCCCCCCTAATTGATTAAGCCTATTCCAATTAATTTCTTCTGTAACAGTAGGCCCTGTAAATATATCTTGAAGAAAATCACTGCTACTTTTAACAAAAAACAGTGGAACATTTGGAATCGGGAACAGTGATGGATTTAAAATAGTATTTTTAAAAATTTCTTTCGAATAAGATGAATTCATTAACATTTTATTATTGCTAAAAAAAGACTCAAGTTTTTCTGAGTATCTTAAATCTAGAGCAAGCTTCCCATGATGAGAGAAGGTAAAATCTTTGAGATTTAAAAAATCTTGCTCAGATATAGAAAATGAATTGGAATTTTTATTAAAAAAAGTAAACATTCTTAAAGCTTCAACTAAAGCTTTTTCAGCAACATTATTTAAATCGCGGCCATATGCTGTTCCTAAAATATTACCAAAAGGTTTCGCAAACTCCTTACCATTTAAAGAACATAGGACACCTATAGAATTATCACTTTTACACAACTCATAAAAACTTAATTTAAACAAAGAGTTACAATTTTCTAATTTAATTTTACTATTTGATATTTTTATTTCAAAAAATCCTCTATTTAAGAAGTAATGACAAAAGAATGCATCTCTTTCAATAATTTCATCTTGAGCATTACTAATAGCAATATTTAAATCAGGGTGAACGGCTAAGCCATTTGAATTTTCTAATTTATAAATTTCTAAAACAGAACGCTCTATAGCTTCTGATAAAGCTTTACAGTAAGCGATTTCTTCATTTTCGTCCGATCCTCTTCCGTAATAAGTCTTTTCATTTATTTTTATAAAAATTCCGATATCAAACAAAGATGGGAAAAAGATTTTTAATCCAGTGTAGTATTCCACTTGTAAAAAAAGTTCTTCGCTGTGCTCTAAAGACCAGTCAATTATTTTTTTCGAATTTTCCACCATGAACTTCCTGGAAAGTTTTCAGAATAATTTAAAACTAAGTCGTCATTAGATATGGCCCAATACGGTGAAGCTCCTATCGGATACATATAAGGTTTTTTTAAAATTTCAAATTGAAAATCTTGGAGTTTTTTAATACGATCTTCCTTATTTAAAATCTCTATAAAATCTCCTAACCAAGCTTTCCCTTCATTCTTGCTTAATCCAAAATATTCTTGAGAAAAGTTATATCCAAGCAATGAAATATCTTCATTGAAACTAGAATCCGTAACCTGCATAAATATATCAGGTCTTTCTGCAATAGAAAGAAACCCTGGAAATACATCATAAGACTTTACTTCAATTTCTTCTCTATCTTTAAGAGCATTTTTTATTCTCTCATATGAATCTTTCTCAACACCAAGAATAATTTTCTCTTTACTGATTTCACTCGTTGTTTCATTTCTTTTTTGCTCAAGTTCATTTTTTTGACTTTGACTTAACAATCCTGTCCCATTTGCCTGAAAAAACTCAATAGTCCGCTCCATTCCATATCCATATCTTTTAAAGCTAAGAAAAGCTTCCGATATGTTTTTTGCTGCATTGAACATTTGAACTGATGAGAATTTCTTAAAAGCATTGGGATTAATATTTAATAAAAAAATATTCATTAATATAGTTTTATGTGAAGAGAACTTTTTTGACTTTTGTGAAAACAATTTTTCATATTGAGGATATCCCGGATAATAGGTTATATCTAATACATCAATTTTATTATCCAAAAAAGCATCGACCCCCTCTCCATAAACGACAGGAACAACTTCTATTTTCTTAAACATTTCTGCTGAATATAGTGGACTATTCTCATTGGCACTTAGCTCTAAATGATGATTAGCCTTAACTGCGTTTAGATAATAAGGACCTGACGTATTTTTTAAATCTAGATATTCTCCATCTTTATCACTCTTTATGGATTTCTCTGGGATAATTGAAAAATCCATACTCGCTAATAACGGAATAATAAACTGCGAATAATGAGGTTTAATAAGTTTTAATGATAGGACATTGTCTTTTGAGTAGATTGATTTTTCGTCATTTAAATCAAGAAAGGTTTCAATATTTCCATGTGTGTTAGTATTTAATCTTATTAATCTTTTCAGAGAAAACTCTGCATCCTGAGCCGAGACGACATAACCATCAACAGTTTTTAAATTATCATGAAATTGAAAATAGATATGATTATTTTCAATCCAAAACTTTTTGCACAACACGCATATCAAATCACCATTGGAATCAAATTCGACGATTCGGCTATATAAATTCTCAATTAGATTCGATTGATAAATATCAATAATGTTTGCGGGATCAAGTGATCTTGTTGGCTGATTAAACTCATACCCAATTCTCAAGTTCATATTATTACTCTTTTTTAAGCTCTTAAAATAAAAAACTGATGAAATCAAAACAATTAGTATTACTAGTAGGCTAAAAAATTTAATCAATTTTCTTTACCTACTTTTGCAGTTTTCCCACCACCAGTTGTTCTACCAGAATCAGCTGCCTCCTGAGTTGTTACCCTTCCTTTTTCACTCAATTTCTCATGTAAGGATTTTTCTTTTATCTCTTGTTCTATTTTTTCTTTTGAATCATCAATTGATTTTTCTTCATTGGCATTAGCATAATATGCAGGGAACAAAATAGATAAAACAAGAATTAACTCTTTTTTCATCAGCAAACTCCACTTTAGCTTTGTTAATATTATTCTAAGAAGCATACAGGTTTTTATAATTTCAAAAAATTATTTTTTTAAAAATGATAAAATTGATAATTCCCCCCCTTTCTATCTTGCAACCATTTGACTTCCTTATGAATATATAATTCGAGGGACTTATTACTATCAAAACATGCCGCCACAAAAAGTTTGCATAATAGTCTCAAGGCTGAACTGTTGGGATCAGCAACTTACTATCCTCCTCTTTTCCCTACTCTTCAAAGTCACCAAAACCGACTTCGATAACCCTTTTCTAAGCGCGACCTCTTCATCCCCACAAATCCTCTGATTCAACCACCGAAGGCCATACTCATCCTTAAATCCATATTTATCATGTATAGGGATACTAAACTTCACATTCTTAATAAGCGATCTCAATGTACTAAAAGGATAATCCTCACAATTCTGAACTAATCCTGCCCTAACCGGATTTTGATAAACGTACTTATAACAATTCAGTAAATAATGCTGAGACTCGATTAAACACCACTTATAGCGCCCCCCAAATATTCTATTAATTTGCCCAGTTCTATTTTTAATTTTCAATGCAAAACGCTTATTGAACTCATACATAAAATCATCCAAATTCCCTTCTGGTGTAAGGATAAGCATATGATAGTGATTCCCCATTAAAACAAATGAAATAATTTCTACGCTATTTATATTAATGGCTTCTTTTAGGCTCTCTTGGGCCAAATCCCACATCTCTGGCATAGGTAATGTGAACCACTCCTTATTGTTAGATCTGGAAGTCACATGATATGGTAATACATTTGATCGAATTAAATTTTTTCTTGGCATGAATTGATCTTTGCAATTCATGGCCTCAATATAAATTTCAAATAATGAGAAAATCAGAGTTCATTTATATTTAGATCATTAATTTTTTTTCATAGAATCAAATTTTGAATGAACTTTATTCTAAGTTCATTCCATTGACGCCTACCTCTACCACAAGTCTGCTGGCACCATTTATT
>JBEIPV010000087.1:0-12711 GCA_040376855.1 Bacteriovorax sp. | reverse complement strand
CCGGTGCTGTTGCTGTCACTCCGGTTACTGTACCACCGCCAGCAGGTGTCTGCCATGTCGCAAGTCCAGCTGCATCTGACGTTAAAATTTTTCCAGCTCCAGGAGTTCCTCCTGTGATTTTAATTTGTCCGGCTACTTCTAGTTTTGCTCCTGGTGAAGTTGTCCCAATTCCAACGTTACCGCTAGAATCGATTCTAACTCTTTCTAAACTATTTGTTGAAATCCCCATCATGTTAGCGGCATTAGAATATAGACCTGTTCCTGAATTTCCTGAAAATGAATAAGTAGGTGCAGCCGCTGTACCCGCAGCATGCTTTAATGAATATGAATCTGAATTATTGGTATCTAGCGCTCCAGACCATATTCTCGTTTTACCAACCCCACCAATGATAATATCTAATTGGTCATCCGTACCAGTCAGATGACTATTCAAATCACTATCAAACTCCCAACGGGTCGATAAAATCTTAGTTGCCTTTACATTGCCTATAACAACTAGCTTTTCTGTGGGAGCTGCTATTCCAATTCCAACGTTCCCATTATTTAAAATTCTCATCGCTTCAGTCGCACCATTATTTCCAACTTGAAAAATATGATCTGCTCCCGCTGCTCCCACTCCAGACGTTGTTTTATAAGTTAGAGTTGATGTCGTTCCAGTTCCACCAATGATTAATGGTGCTGTTAGATTTGTAAGAAATGTTGGTGCCGTATTAAACACAGCAAGCCCTGACCCAGTCTCATCACTTAAAATTCCTGCGAGTTGCGCTGAAGTTGTTGCTGCAAATTGTGAAAGTGGATTTGCGGTTGATGCGTTTCCTGTAGGGATCGGCGTTGTACAAATAAACCCTAAAGTTAAATCAAACGTACACATGCTACCCGCAACCGCATCCGCTCCTAAAAGTGGTAGTCGATTAGTTAATGAACCTGTATTGGCGACGGCCGCTGTACCTAGCCCTAAATTTGTTCTTGCTCCCGTTGCTGTTGTCGCTCCTGTTCCACCGTTAGCAATTGCAACTGTTCCACTCACATTGGTTGCTGTAAAATTTCCTGAACCGTCGCGCTTAACAAGTGTGTTTGCTGTATTTGAGTTTGTTGCTGCGTTGGCAAGATTTGCTCCAGCAGCTACGTTGGCCGCCGTCACTCCACCAACTGAAGCAACAGTTGCAGCTACTGATCCAGGACCTGTTGCAGTAACATCACCAGTAAGTGCTGTTATATAGTTTCCACTTGCTTGTTTAGCATTTAATTGAGTTTGAATTGAACTTGTAACACCTGAAACATAACCCAGTTCAGTTGATGTCGTAACACTTACTCCAAGTGCTCCACCTGCAGTTGTGATCACTGCTCTGTCGCCTGTTCCACTAAAAGCTCCAGCTCCAGCATTGTCTGTCACGCAACTAAATGTAGATCCATTTGATTTTAAAACTTCACCAGCTCCACATGTTGGCAGAACTGATTTTGCAAATGTTTGAACTGTAGCATCGTTAACATCAACCCACGCCAAAACGCCTGCTCCATCTGTTTTTAAAACTTGATTGGCGTTACCATCGTTAGCTGGAAGAGTTAATGTATAAGTTGCTCCAAGTGAATTTGGAGAAAGCATCTCAACATAGTTAGCGTTGTCGCTTTTTAAACGTAACTTTTTATCAATCGAAACATTACCTGCTGAATAAGAAATATCGTTGACTGTTTTATCCCATAGTCCTTTTGATTTTAAATCTGTAACTTGATATTGCATTTTTCCAAATGCACCAAGAACTGTGTCAGTTGCTGTAATTGGACCGTTTACTCCAGTGTTTAATCCAGCGAGGTCTGTTCCTAAAACGTTACTTTCAGAAAAAGTAACATCAATCCACGAAGTCACTCCGCTTCCATCAGTTGCTAAAACGTAACCGTTTGTTCCGCCATTTGCTGGAAGAGTGAAATTGTAATTTACAGTTGATCCGCTTCCTTTAACAGTTACATAATTTGCGCCACCCTTAACTTTTAGATCATTGTCTAAAGTTAAAACTCCAGTCATAGTATCGCCGGCCTTTAGTAAACGAAGAGCATCTGCTGAATCTGTATAGGCCTTATTAACAATATCAGAAGGACCTACTGGGGTTGGAACTCCATTAATTGTTCCCACTGAAAGTGTTCCACCAGTTGTGCCTAGTTTAACTTGAAGAGCTTCGTACACAGCTTCGCCAGTTGGAGCGTGTGTTGTATCACCGTCAGTGATCGTTGCAGCTAGAATTGACGACAATATTGGGAGACCACTAATTTTTGCTGCAGGAATGTCACCGTCTGCAATATTTAATTTTGCATACGTTATCGCTGCATTTGGAACATTTATTTTTGAGTAATCAATCGCTGCCGCTGCATTAATATCAGCATTCACAATAGTTCCATCTGTGATTTGAGCACTTGAGATTGTCCCAGTTAATTTAGAAGTTGCTAAGGAAATAATCTTGGCATCAGTCACGGCACCATCTGCAATCTCTGCCGTATTTACAGAACTTGCTCCTCCACCCGATAGATCATCCCCTGCTACCCAATGAGTTCCATCAAACTTTAAAACTTTTCCGGCGACTGGAGCTGTGGGAAAACTAATGTCTCCCAGCATATCTAAATTATAGTCACCCGATTGAGCAGTGATAGTTCCATTTCTTCCAAAAACTGAAATGACCGCTGTCGAGTTATCAATTTTTTGCCATGAACTTCCATTTGAAACTAACCAGTCCCCTGTCGTAAATGGAATGGAAGCAATTGATCCACTGGCACTAATAATGTAATAAGCACCGGCCGGCTGAGTCGCAGGGCCTGTTGCTGGATTTGATGAAGCATTAAAAGCTCCAAGATAATTTAATCCAGATACGGCACGCGGTTTCCATTTTCCAGAAACAGCATCATAAGATAAAACATCTTTGTCAGCAATCGGAGCTGTACAATCAAAACTTTTAGTATTTAAGGTGGCATTACATAAAGAGAAATCAATCGGAAAAGTTGCACTGCCCTGTGCATCTGAAACAATGACATTAAAAACTTTTGAAATATCAAAAGAAAAAGCTCTAACAGAATTAGCGATTATCTTTGTTGCAGACTTTGATTCAATAGAAAAGAGTTCATTAAAAGAAGTCCCATCAACTTTTACATTTGTAACATCATTAAAACCATTTCCATTAATAACGAGTTGGTTATTAATAATTTGAACTGAAGATATAGTTGCCTTTTGAGTATTAAGATTATTCTTTACCATTCTCACTGAAATTTCACTTTTTTCAGGTACACAACTACTGAATGTAAGCGAAACTAAAATTAAAAAATTTAATTTAACTAAAAAGAACATAATCTTGTTTTTAGTACTCATCAATCCACCTTCGGAGAAGTCCGACTAAAGTATCTAAACTAAATTTTATTATAATTAGTAATTAGTACCTATTTTTAAATAAATAGGTAGCAGCTAATGAAGCTCATTTAAGCCATGATTTTTTAAAATTGACTTTCTTTATCAGGATTCATTTCGGTCAAACACCGATACCAATTACTTGAATATAGAAGAGAGCATAAAAACTTCTCATCCTGAAATTGAAAAAATATTGAACTAGAAAAATAAAAAATAGTGTCCCTAATCATCGAGGGACAGCGTTTCTTGGCGAGCACGTGCCCTCAAATAAAGGCAATATTTGTAATCCATTTATAACTTTCTTTTAATGACCTCAACTAACGAAGGTCCCTATTGAATTAGTTGACAAGATTTTTTACAAGAGACCTGCTTGGTCAAAAGCACTTATGCAAACTCTTTCTAAAAGATTGAAGAATGCTAATAAGGCGACTGGAAATTTTTAAGAAGAACCGCCTGTGACATAAGATATCACAGGCGATAAAAACTTATTTTGCTAAACAAGCTGCGATAGCTTTTCTAAACTTCTTTGAACCAAACACTGACGTCCCTGAATTAGTATAACGGGCCCCCATTGGATTCATGTAAACGGCCTTACATCCACCGTGTGTATTGATCCCTACAACTTCATTTGTATTTTCACTAATTATTGGTGCACCTCCACTTCCATATGAAGTGTCTGCATTGTGTTCTACAATTTCAGGGATCAGAAAAATTCCGGCCTTTACTAATTTACCGTAAGAAACTTGTTGAGCATGATGAATAACATCACCATTAGTGTTAGGTTGCACTTCCCCACTTCTCACATATTCAGTATCGTTCAGACCGTATCCATAACTCACAACACGAATTGGCTCATTATTTCTATACTTACTTGTTGCGACTTCATAAAAGCCTTGAACGTCTCCAGGCAATTTTTTTGTAATTCTATTTGGCTCAAGTTCAACAACCGCCCATTGCTGTCCAATTCCTCTTTTTTCAAAAACGGCAGTACCTTTTTTTACATAATAAACATCTTCTGGTGCTGATGCTTGAGGAATACCTGCAATTGAAGGAGGTACATTGAATTCAGCATAATCGCGATCCTCTGCACAGACTCCAATTGTAATGGCACACTTATTTCCAACTAAAGTAATCCCGCAACCTTTGCGCTCACCTTCTCTAACCAGTCTTCCAACTTTTGAGTCAAAAGAAAGATTACGATCATCTGTTTTTCCGCAAATATCTGCTTGGGCAGCAAAAGAAAAGAGTGAAGCTAAGATAGCAAAACTTAGGCAATTATTCATGATAAAACTCCTTACAGTTTTTTATTAAATTTTAATAAGGAGAAATTTAGTTTTAAGAACACAAAATAGTCAATTTCATAATCCTTCATGCAACAATATGATGCAGATGAAGTATGCAACATATTGCTGCGCTCTCTTTTTATAAAAAATAAAATATAAAACAATTCATAAAAAGGAGCCTTTATGAAAAAAATTATTTTTACCATCAGTCTAATGACCTCTTCTTTCGTACATGCTGAATTAATCAGTTTACCCTCTTCACTTTTTAGAGGAACACTTTTCCATAACGAAAAAAATACAGCAAAACAATGCTACATCGTTATTAACCAAGTCATTCCTAATGTCGCCAAGGGGAAACATTGTAATGATCTTCTTGCTCAATTTATGTTTGGATTAGACGATATTGGCGTTCATGACCGTGGAGTAGAATTACTATTAACAAGTCGTAAAACAAATAACGAAGCAGATTTCCACAGGCCAACAACTTGCGGTGAAGTTGTTAGTGATATATCAAACCCATGGGAAGTGGATAGATGGGGTGATGACACTACTGAACTATTCAATCAAGTATTCAATGCTCAATATAAATATAATAAAAAAATGAATCATTATACTTTAAATTTTAATGGAAAAACAAAAGAACCGAGTCGCGCAATGATTTACAGAGCTTCATGGTTTAGCGATGACAGCTATGAATGTAGAAACTTAAGTCCAGTTTTATAATTTCATCTTATTGATAAAGAAATAGGTATCTAAGCCGCTGTAATCACCTACAAAATACTTTCTTTACTTGTCATCCCTCAATTGATATATTTCAAATATATCAATTACAAACAAAGGAAATATAATGAGTACTGTCTACGAAAAGATTGGTGGTGAAGCAGCGGTTGATGCAGCCGTTGATATTTTTTATCGTAAAGTTTTAAGTGATGATCGTATTAAAAGTTTTTTCGATGACATCGATATGGACGATCAAGTTGCCAAACAAAAAGCTTTTTTAACATATGCTTTTGGTGGACCTGCTAACTACACAGGCCAGTCGATGAGAGAAGGCCATGCACACTTGGTAAAAAGAGGTTTAAACGATATGCACGTTGACGCTGTTATTGAATTACTTGGCACCACTCTTCAAGAGTTAAATGTTCCTCAAGAATTAATAAATGAAGTAGCAGGAATTGCTGAAAGTGTTCGTGGCCAAGTTCTAGGAAGAAATGGGTAATGAGAATGCCTATTTTAAAATACAATGATCAATCCTTTGAAGGAATTGAATCCGAAACCATACTGGATTGCTTGATTCGCAACAATCAGGTGGTTCCAAATTCTTGCAGAAGCGGTGTCTGTCAGTCTTGTATGTTAAAAACAAATTCGACACCTGATCTCTCTTCTCAAAAAGGGCTTAGTCCTTCAAAAAGAGAATCAGGTTTATTTCTTTCTTGCCAGCAAAAATTAAATAAAGACTTTGAAGTTTTCAAACCAAATGAATCGTCAACGATGATTGAAGGTGAAATCCTGTCTCAGCATAGAATTTCCTCTAGTGTGGTTATTGTAAGTATTAAAGTGGAAACTAACTTTAAGTACTACGCAGGACAATTCGTAAACATTTTTAGAGATGATGGTCTTTGTCGCTCTTACTCACTTGCCAGCCAATCCAATGATAAAATTCTGCAGCTTCATGTTCGAAAAGTATTAAATGGTGAGATGTCTAACTGGCTTTATAACTCTGAGCTGGTTGGTCACAAGATTAAAATCAGCGGGCCCATTGGAGAATGTTACTTAAGTCAAGATATGTTTAATGACGACCTTCTTCTTCTCGGCGTAGGCACTGGCCTCGCTCCCCTTTTTGGAATCATCAAGGATGCGCTCTCAAAAGGCTTTGAGAAAAAAATCACTCTTTTCCATGGCGGGCTAACTTGTGAAGGTCTGTATCTTGTTGAAGATTTAAAAGTTCTAGAAGAGCAATATTCACAGTTCAACTACAATCCCATTTATTTAAATGGAGATGAACAAGCAGGCTTCCTTAAAGGTAATATCCTTGAACTACTGAAGGACCTTTCGCTAGATAAACTTCATACATCCGTTATGGTCTGTGGCGACCCTGAAATGGTTAAAAGAATGAAACAGACCATTTTTATGAAAGGAGTCCCCTCTAAAAAAATTCTCAGCGATTCTTTTATTGCTGCAACTACTAATCCCGGGAAGATTATGATAACTTAAGTGTTATATGAAACTTACGCTTAAAACTGATTATTCATTCAGAGTCCTAATCTTCCTGCAAAAAGAAGAAAAAGCGACTATTAAAGAAATCGCCGATTTCTATAAGATAAAAAAGAATCATCTTAGTGTTGTTGTTAATAAGTTATCAGAGTTAGGTTATGTTAACTCTATTCCTGGACCATCTGGAGGAATTTCTCTTAACAAAAATGCACTTAATAATTCCCTATCAGATATTATTACTCATTTTGAAGACCTCGTTTTAGTCGAGTGCTTTGATAGTAAATCTAACACCTGTCAATTAAGTCCAGCTTGCAAACTAAAATTTGCTTTGCATAAAGCTCAGAAGGCATTTCTAGATGAATTGGCCCAATATAAAGTTAAAGATCTAGTTTAAGTTCCCCCCTTTGCCCAAATAGAAAGTCATACTAAGTTCTTTTAGCTCATACTAGAATTCACCAAAGATTGAGGCATTCAAATTGCAATTCTATTTTCACCAAAGAAACTCAAACATGGAGGTCTTGTGAAATTTTTATTAGTTCTTTTCTTCAGCTTAAATATGGCATTAGCACACGATGTAAAAACATATTGGGGTGAAAAAGTTAATGTCGGAAACGGTTACGCTCAAACATTTATAAAAATGAAACACACAAGGCCCACTGAACTAGGTATAGCTGTTTCAGAAGGAGGTCTTACAAATCTTCCTATGCACGAAATGGTAGAATACATTCTTCCACTGCCTACAGAAGTCTCAGTCCCTCCTTACAAGCATATCACCTTTGATTGGAATCCACATGGTCATGAACCAGATGGCGTCTACGATAAACCACATTTTGATATGCACTTTTATTTTATAACGAAAGATGAACAACAAGCGATCACATGCATGGGAGATGATGCTGCGATTTGCATGCAAAACCCTATTGCTGAGTTCTTAGTAAGTGATTACGCACCTACTCCAGCAGGTGTACCTAAAATGGGTTGGCATTGGGTAGATTTACTTTCCCCAGAATTTAATGGAGGAATTTTCACACGAACTTTCATCTATGGTTACTATGCCGGTAAACCCATATTTCTTGAGCCGATGGTGACTCTTGAATACTTGCAGTCCAAAGAAGAAAGCTGCTTACCTGTGAGACAACCAGCAATGTTTCCAGATAACAATGGATATTATCCGCAAAAATATACAGTCTCTTTTGATAAAAAGACGAAATTGCACATGATAGTTTTAAAAGACTTCAATAAAAGGCCTTAAACTTTTACAATGGTCTGAAATAATTTTCAGGCCATTGTCTTTCAACTATATATAATTATACAGTCAAAGCTTATCCTGAACCTATCTTGAGTGGAACTTTTTTCTATAGTAAAAAGTCATCACACTCAGTTATAATCATTAATTATGACAAAACTAAAAACCATCGCTCTTTCATTCCTTTTCATTTTTACAATCCCTCTTCATGCTGAAGGCCCAAACTACGGCATGTGTGGAGAAAGACCGGGAATGATCAACAGACTCTTTACCGATGCCGAAAAAATACGCATAAAATGCATCGAAGACGCCTATCAGGCCAATAAAGAAAAAGTCAGAAAAGAAATTGAAGATCTTTATGCCATGAATACTAAGCTAGATGCTGAATTAAAAAAGAGTGCCATTAAAATAAATTACAACATGGTTCAATGTTCTCCAAAATATGGTGAACCTAAAAGGGCCCCAAGCTTAATTAAACGTTGTGAGGAAATCATTGTAGCTAAAACTGCCGTTATTTCTCGTATTAATGAACTAAACGGCTGGGACGCAAAACCCGTAGCAAAAAATCTTAAAACCAAAAACTCTGAAGTCAGTCCTCCCTGTCCTTCAAAAGAAAAACTTAAAGAAATGCAGGTTGCTCGCATGTTTAACAGAAAACTTTTTGTGACCTGGGAGAGATGTGTAACCCTTAATCCTGAAGGGTATTTTCAATAAACGACTTGATTACTCAAAGAACTAAGAGGCCATAAAATAATGGAGCTCGAGTTTCTTAACGATCTTTATGATGTCAGACTTCACAAAAAAACAATCTACGTGAGAGAAACGTCGTTCTTCCAATGAGTCATCAGAGCTCATCAAGAAACAAGTAATATTTTTCTTGTGCGATTTTACCACTTCTAAGAAATCAGTTCCGTTTTGAATAGGAAGAAAAAAGTCACAAATGATATAATCAAAGTCGTAATTAAACTTCCTAAAAAGATTCAAGGCCTCAAGTGGATTTTCAGCTTCAACTATATTAAATCGAAGTGAGGATTCTCTTAAATGCTCTTTTAAGAGTTCGCGAATACCTGAATTATCATCTACAATAAGTATATTTATCATGCTCATAATTTCGTCATAGGCGAGGAAATTATTAAATTAAGAAAACCATAATTTCAAATGATCCATTATCTGTAGCAATTTTGTTATATTTGCCCCCCTTAATAGTTTACTAGGGGGGCACTGATATTTTATCTATTTAATATTTTTTGAATCCATCCACGGCGGAGTTTCTTCATCTTCAAATCCTGAAACTTCTAAGATCGCTTTCGGGTGGTGATAGTTATCTAGGACTCCTGCATCTATATAAAAAACACCAGAAGACATGTCTTTAGATTTAACTCCATAAACATTTCCTTTTCTTCCTATAGATCTCTTGATCTTTCCCATGTCTTCACCTGGAGTGTATTTAATCACTGTCGGCATAACATCTACATCATAAGTCCCAACTTCTAAAATCTGGTTTAGCGCACTTGCTGGATCAATAATCATCTCGCTTCCGGCACGCTTTGCACTCCAGTACATATCTGCTTCAGCACCAGTTACTCCAAGAGACTTTAAAACGCTTGCACGCCCCGATCTCTCACCCGCTTTCTTAGTTAAAATATACTGCCACGGTTTTGTTTCTTCTGTGTAATCAGATAATTTTTTATCAAGCAGCTCTTCTTTTGCGTAAATTTTAATAATCGGTGTTCCCGTATCAATCATCTCTCTTATGAAAGCGATTGCTTCATTATTGTTTCTTGTACATCCTGAGCTTCTTGGATTTGAAACAACGTTTGCTACAAATTTCTTAGTTTGTTGGATAAACTCATCTTTGTTTTCTCCCCAACCAATCGTTCCGTGAGTCCATTGTCCAAATGCCTCTGGTGCCACGAAAGCCGTGTACCACCCAAATGCTCCTCTCATGCTTCCATGCTTTTTTCCTTCAGTATCTTCAGGCATGTATCTTTTCTTAAACCAATCATTCCAGTTATTATCTCCAATTTCTGGTGGCATCGGGTATCCATCTTTGTACCATGCTGGATAATGTCCACCACCATCTTGATAGAATTTTGCCCAACCAGTTACACGATATGAACCAACGATTGATCTTCCTTTTCCTTTTTCAGCAGCAGGATGGTCACGGTCTTCACCAACAACAACTTCAGTTTCCATAACCATCTTGCTTGGGCAAGAGTTATCCATGCATTGTCTTTCATAAAGTCTAAGAGTTTCAGTTGCAACGTTGACGACAACAAAATATTTTCCAACGAACTCTTTATAGTCGATCAATTTTGCAGATAAGTATTCTGCTACAACATAATATCTTTCTGCTGGAATCATTTTATTTGCAGTTGCAACGATTTCAATTTGAACATACTTACCATTAATCAGATCAGGATTTATGACACGCACTTTTTCATTAAGACTTAATACACCCATTGTTTTACCGGCATCTTCAGGAGTCGAGCGAACTCTCAGACCATTTAGAGCAACGAAAAACTCATTTGCACTCGTTGTTAGCACAACTGGTTCTGAACCTAGGTCTTGAGCGTGAATTACTGAAAGCGGCGAAACAGACATTAGAGATAGAAGCAGTAAGGGTTTAATTGTATTTTTCATATGCGCCTCCTATAAGATTTGCGAAACGCAGTTCTTTTAAGACCGAAAAATACTATTTAATAGTTTTTTAAAAGGGTGTGAAAAAATTATCATATCGGTTTGACAGTTTATTGAGGTTTTTGTCAAGAATGAGTTTGAAACCAATTAAATATCTATCAGGTCACTTTTTAAGAAGAAATTCTCTAAGGAAATAAATCAAAATTCATCTTCAGAATTTTGAATCAATTAGAAGATTCCACTCCATACTTCATCGCAAGCTTAGTGAGCTTCCCCGTATCAACAAATTCCTTAAAGGCCTTGTTATATTTTTTTGCAAGCTCAGCATGCTGATTGTCTTTAGGAAAGGCGATATAGCCAACCGCATATCCAATTGGAGGTGATACACTAACGAACTTGTTTTTAAATTTGGGAGTATTCAGAATGTTTATACTATTTCGTTCATTCGCAGCAAGTAAGTCTGCACGATGGATCAATAACATGTTTAATCCATTTTCAATATTATGAGTGGTCGAAATATTGAGCATTGAGCGTTTACTGTTAAATGGCTCACTGTAAACCCAACCTAGAATGGTTATAATGCTCTTATCTTTTAAAGAATCGTATTTTCCATCCCAGACAAATTTAGATTCCTTGAGTTTATAAAAAACCATTCTGTCTTGATAGAAGGGCCGGTCCAAAAAAGTTAGAAACATTTCTCGTTCTGGAGTTTTGTAAGGGCCAATAAGTATATCTGCCTTGCCAGAGCTCACCATTAATTGCGCTCGTGCCCATGGAAGCATTAAGAATTTAACAGTATCGCCTTGCTTACGTGCGAGCGTATTAATTAATTCAATACCGTATCCTTCAAACTTTCCGTCCTTGGTTTCTTCGAAAATGCGCGGGAAATGCGTGCTCACTACAAGTAATTCACGTGCCTCAACTGACCAAGACGCACACAAGTATTGAGTTAATAAGACTGAAGCAAGGATCTTTATTTTCATAAGTTAAGATCATGGCATATTTATTTAAATTCCAAAATGAGAACCTTAAAATTAAGTAAAAATTATTTTTTCCATGGAATTATAGGAGCATTCGCACAAAGATGCGGAATGCCATTTTTTGAATATTTACATGTTCAATAGAAAAAGCGGCGAAGTTTCATTCGCCGCTTTGGTACTTTTTAATTAAGCAGCTTTTTTATTTTTCCCGTAAACTTCCTCTTCCAGCATTAAAATAATATCAGAAAGATTATCAGCTTCTTTGAATAACAGTTCTGACTGATTGGCCGTTTGGTGAACTGTTTTGGTGTTGTCCTGAGTTGTGATATCCAGCATATTCATTGCATCCGAAATGTTTTTTACACCTTTTGACTGCTCTTCAGCCGCCATGGTTACATCTCCCATTAAACTTTTTACTGAAGAAACATTACTTACAATTTGGTTAAGGATTGTCTCACATCTTTCAGCGACCTTCGTTCCCTGATCAACTTTCATATGCCCTTCTTGAATCAGGTTATCGATACGTTTTTTAGTCTCAGAAATAGTGCTGCCTACTCGCGAGATAGACTTTTCGAGAAGCTCGTTGATTTCCTTTGAAGAGTTACCACTCATCGCCGCCAGGTTTCCAACCTCCTCGGCCACGACAGCAAATCCTTTCCCTTGATCTCCGGCCCTTGCTGCTTCAACAGAGGCATTGAATGACAGAAGTTTAGTTTGGAAAACGATGTCGTTAATGACTTTCGTCTTCTCTGAAATATCCTGGATAACCTGGATGATGCCTTCGATCTCACGGTTACTTTGCTCGATCTGCTCTGCAATGTGCTTGTTACTTGAGCGTATATCGTCCATTGACTGGCGCATTTGCTCAACCGTACGCTTTCCTTCCGTTGCGATTTCAAAACTGTTATTGGCCTGCTCAGAAGAGCTCTTGGCGTTATCCACACTCTTTACAACCATTGCGCT
>JBEIPV010000127.1:0-8171 GCA_040376855.1 Bacteriovorax sp. | reverse complement strand
CCGCAATAAAGTCTTCCAACATTTTTCCATGTTTTAAAACATTGGCTGCTACCTGTGACTGTTCGGTCGGCTGCAGCCCATACCACTGGTAACTTCCAGGTGCCAGCATCATCGGCGCTTGAACTGACAAATAAATGTAGTCGGGAGAAAACTCGTCCTTTAATTCAAATAAATCGGCCTCATTACTTCCATAACCGTGAAGAAAAATAATAAGTGCTCTGCCCACACTGCTATTGCCTGCTTTGGGTTCTGCTGCCAGATACTTTAAAGGAAGATCAGTCTGTAGTTTTGCTTCTGCATGTATCATTGTTGCCACCGCTAAAAAAAGAAGGGTTAAATATTTCATGATTAGACTCATTATATTCGTGAAGTGAGTACGACTAAACTATAGTCCCCTATCCCCCGATCGTCCAAAAGATTTTTAACATTATGCTGTATTTCAATTTTAGAAAATCTTCTTCATAATAGGTGAATGAAAAACTCTCAAGCTAGAATGACTTTTATCTTTGTTACTATTTTATTAGATGCTATCGGAATAGGAATCGTTATCCCTATTCTGCCTGAAGTGATTAGACGTTTTGGAAACAACGAAGTTTTTGTCAACTCATACTACGGCTATTTCATTTCTATTTATGCCTTCATGCTTTTTATTGCATCTCCTTTACTCGGTTACCTTTCAGACCGCTTTGGCCGCAGGCCTGTTCTTCTGGTTGCATTATGTGGAGCAGGTATGGATTATCTGCTCATGGCCTTCGCTCCTAACTTAACCATCCTTTTTATTGGAAGAATCATCTCGGGTTTAACCGGTGCCAGTATGACTGTCGCTTCTTCTTATATTGCCGACGTCTCCGACGATTCAAATCGTACCAGTAACTTTGGAATGATAGGCGCTGCTTTTGGAGTGGGTTTTGTTATTGGACCTGCCTTAGGTGGACTGGTGGGATCTTTCGGTCACAACTGGCCTTTTATCGTAGCTGCCGGGCTATCGCTGACAAACTTTGTTTTTGGTCTTTTTGTACTGCCTGAATCACTGCCTTTAGAAAAAAGAAAAACAACCATCAATTACTCAAAACTCAATCCCATCAAGTCGGTCATCGCCGCTTTATTTCACTCGCCGGCAGCCGTTTTAGTCTGGGCCTTTTTCCTGGTGAACTTAGCAGGGCAATCTCATCCAAGCATTTGGGCGCTTTACACTCATTATAAATTTGGATGGACGACGCTTGAAATTGGAATTTCATTAACAGTCGTAGGTTTAGCTTTTGGTATTGGCCAGGGTGTAACAACCAGAATCGTTGTTCCTAAAATTGGAGAATTAAAAGCAGTGATCTATGGATCTATTGCTCTTATCATCAATTATTTATTATATGCATTGGTCACAAAGTCGTGGATGGTTTATGCGGCCACTTCAATCCTCCTTTTCACCAACATCGTTATGCCTTCATTACAATCGATTATTTCAAAAGGCACACCTTCACATGAGCAGGGAGAGTTGCAAGGGACTCTGGTTTCTATCACCAGTTTAACTTCCATCATCGGTCCACTACTTTACACTGGGCTATTTTCATTTTTTACTCGTCCAGACCACTACGCACTTCCTGGAGCGCCTTATGTGGCAGCGGCCATTATTGCAGGTCTATGTCTATTATTAGTTTTATTAAACAAGAGAAGAATTAAGGAAAAGATGATATGAGATCTCTTTTCATCATCATAACTCTTTTTTTTACTAGCACAGTCTATGCAGCGACCTCGCAACAGCTGTTAAAAATGAGCTTCAAACAACAGTGTTATATCAGAACGATTATTCAGACACCTCCTTCTGGTATCAAAACAAAGGCCGACATGTTGTTTCTCATTGGTTTCGGCGACCGTGCCGATAATCACGGCCCTTTGTTTAAACTAATGAATGAGCAAGGGATCAGAGTTATCAGTTTTGATTACCCCACACATGGTGAGAGTCGTTGTTCACACATCGATTATGAAGGCTTCACTTCATTATCGTTCATGGCCCAAGAAGTTGAAGAAAAAACCAGAGAAGATATCCATCGCCCGCTCTTTTTATCTGGATGGTCTACGGGTGGTCTTCTCGCTTTAAGAATGGTTCAACAAAATTTTTTAGCAGAAAGATTTATTAAAGGTGTTGTACTGATTACACCAGGTGTATCGGTCTATACTTTTGTAGGTGGCGACGGAGTGATCCGTGAAAAGACACTTTCACATAACCCAAATCCTCCCCATATGGCCCCACCAAAACCCGTAAGTCCTTTCCTCACTCCGGTTTTTGCCAGCACAATAAAACTTAACGCCGCTCTTGTAAAAAAGGCCCATCTGCCTTTTTATACGCCCATGCTCGTTTTAGTTGCAGGAGAAAAATTAGACAAATACGTAAAAACTCCGGTGCTAAAAAAATGGATTCAAAACTCGCGGATATCAAAAGATAATCTTGTGGCCTTTCAATGTGAAAACTCTATGCATGAAATGGATAATGAAATCAACCCTATCGGGCCGACAGTCAGAAACCTTATTAAGGATTTTGTTGTCGACCAGACAGCAGAACTTATTCCTATCGATCAAACGGCCTGTAAAAGCTTATAACCCAGGCATAACCCCATATATAAAAGAGTCATGCAACTAAAGGCGTAAGCCAGCATACGTGGTACGAGTTTATTTGACGTCAAATGAATGAATGCGTGAAGCACTCTGAAAAAAACATAAATCCATGCGGCCCAAAGCATTTTTGAATCCACATGAAAGGTGATAACACTAAAAGCACAAACCATATAAAAGAGCACCGGCATTTCAAAAAGATTGCTGAAATGTCGATCGGCCTGCAACATTAACCTCGGTGCATCTCCCTTGTTGTAAGTCTTGAAATAGGTGACTTCAATGTCCTTATTTTTTACGGCACGCATTCTTAAGATGAACATCCTAAGCAAAACGAGAAAAGTCAAAAGCAGCATAGCGAGGCATGGGAAGTACATAAGATTTTGATTCATTGTGATTTCCTTACAACTATTAGTGGCACTATTATTTAGTCTGATCTGAATCTTATTGTCCTATCTTCTTGGGAATACGTCATCTTATAAATATTCCCATCCAATTTTTAATTAGTCGCTATCCTTTGATGAGCATCTTTGTGAGGTACAAAATATGATGGATAAGCTAAACCGTGCTCTGGAAACGTCAATTGCTCTGTCTCAGGCCTCTTATGAGAGTATGCCTTGGGATAACAAGACCTTTTATGCTAATTACATGGCCCAAACTTTCTACTACGTCCGCCACTCCACTCGCATCCTGGCCCTAAGCGCTGGAAGACTTAATTATGAAAATCAGCAGCAGATTCACCTGCGTTTCTTAAAACACCTTGGTGAAGAGGCCAATCACGAAAAACTTGCCATCAATGATTTAAAATTTTTAGGTTACAAGATTGATGATTTTAAGGAACTCAATTCCACAAAGTTTTTTTATGAGCCTCAGTATTATAAAATAGAGCATCAGCATCCCATGGCCTTAATGGGGTATATCCTCTTTTTAGAAGTGCTGGCCCTGAATGTATGCCCTCCACTATCAAGAAAACTTCACGATATTTACGGAAAAAAAGCTGCCACATTTTTATTTGTTCACGGTGAAGAAGACCCTCATCATGTGAGTGAAGCTAAAAAACTTCTCGAGTCTCTTGATCCCGTCGCCTTAAAATTTATCACTGAAAATCTCATCCAGTCGGCCTACGCTTTCGACATGATGATGAAAGAAATCAGAGACAATGCTTTGGAATTTCCAATTAAAAAAGTTGCCTAGAAGGGAGACTGGAATGACAGAGAATAAAAAAGTTGAAATCGTAGATTTCGACCAGATCGATGTGTACTTGATCAATGGAAATTTAAAACTTAATCCCAAAAGTCTTGAAGATATCCATCAAAAAAGTTTTAAGTGCTGGCACGAAGTATGGGGGGACTATTACACCAATGAACACCCCAGCAACCATCGACTAAATTCAGATGAGTTCACCAGACAAGACGATATCCTCGCTGTGTTTTATAAAGGTGAATGTTTTGGAATTACATTTTTTAAAGAAGTTCATTTTGATGATGTCACCGCTCCCCTGGATTCTTATTTCGAACTCTGGCCACAACACGCTATTGATGGTCTCACTTTCCGCGGAAAAAAAATAAGCATCTGCAGCCAATTTACGGTGGCCCAGAACTATCGGGGAAAAACCACTGACATCCAATGGAAATACGTGCTCTTTGGTTTTATCATGAAGCGCTTTTTAGAAAGTGATATGGATGGCATGACCGGTACCATGAGAGTTAAACGTGGAATGGGAAGAATCTCTTATGAGGCCGGCGCCGTGCCGCTCTTGCAAAATTTAGTCTATAAAGACCATGAAGATGAATCTGTAGACTTGGTAGGATTTTTTCATAAAGAAGTGGGAGAGGCCTACAGGGCAAACCCTTACAGCAGCAAATTTGACGCTTGCTGGGACAGACTCAATGGTGCGCGTTTACCGGCCCGATTGAAGTTGGTGGCATAATAACATTTTCGATGCTTCCGTATGAAGCAGGCAGAGAGACAACAATGCGGGTCCCGCTCAACTCCACACCGGTAGTTGAAAAGGCCTGCACCTGACCTCCAAAGAGCTCAGTATAGTTTTTCACCAGAGGCATTCCAAGACCTGAACCTTTTTCTCCCGATGTTCCCGGAACAGAGAAGGCCACCTCATGTTCAAATAAGTTACTCAGCATTTTTTCATTCATGCCGGTTCCATAATCAAGAATATCAAAAGTCACGACTCCCTTAGACTCATATACGTTCATGATAACTTCAGATCCAGGGTGAGAAAACTTAAGAGCGTTAGAGATAATATTTGAGAGAACTGAGTGAACGAACATGACTCGCTCAACTTTTATATAAACATCCAGACCAGCTTTATTAACTAGATGAAGACGAATATTTTTCTTATTATATCTTTCGATGAAGAGCTCTCTAATTTCATCCAGACACTCCTGAATCCCAACCAGTACAAGTTTAAGCGGTCTCGACTTCGATCGCTCCATCTCTCTTACGTGATGAGTGATATCTGAGATTGAATTAATATTCTTAAGCATCTTTGCAGACACCTCACCAACTTTTGGGTCTGCCGACAAAGACAACCTGTTAGTGTGAAAAATTAAGGCCTGAAGAGCATTCGAGATATCGTGAACAACCACTCGTAAAAGTTTTTCTTTCTGAATATTAGATGTAAGCAACTCATCGGTACGCTCTTTAACTAAAAGCTCCAGGCGCTGAGTTTTTTCGCGATTGATTTCTTGAATCGTAAAGACCGGTAAAATAATAGAGGCCGTAATGTAAGTTAAAAAGCCTGTTCCAAATCCTAAAAGTTCCGTTCCAGGAGTCATGCGATTGATAGCATAATTTAAACAGCAAACAATTCCTGAAGTAAAAACCACACTGGCCATTAACTTCTGAATAAAATTGGCCTCATCTTTCTTAATGACGAATGTTGCATAGATGGCCTCAACAAAAGGAAAACAGGCCACTATGGCAATAGGCATAGCAAGCGTTGTAAAGGCCAGTCCAAGTGAGTTGTTAAAGATGGCCAAGACCACAACGACGGCCGATACAATAACGTATCGAGCAAGGTTAAGAGTTAACCCATATGAGCGCATTAAGAAATTTGAAAGAATATAAATAGGGGCCAGGTTAATAATGAAAACTAAACTCAGAGCAAGTTTACCTTGATGAACCACACCTTCAATTATGTAGACTAATAAAACCAGAAGCCAGTAGACAGTCAATTCACGGAATAGTTTTTCTCTCATCTTCAATTGAAGAAAAAAATAAGTCGCAAAGTTTATAAAAACAAACGACGCGAAAAATCCGAATAATATAAGTATCTCTCTAGGCATAGATTATCTTCATACCCCAAATAAAAAAAGATTAAAAGAAAGATTAAAAGGTGCGTAAAATAAACAATCACAACGCTTGTTATTCACATTGTAATATCAGTATCTTGATCGAATCCATCCAAAGACTCCCCCATTCTAATGGCCGAAAACTTGCTATTTACCTCTTAAGGTTTTGTCTATTTTCTATTTAACAAGGAGATACATATGCATACTAAAAATTTTGCTCTGATTGGTGGACTCGTGATGTTGACTATGGGGCTTATTTCCTTTGTCCCCGCTATGAATGTCACTGAAGGCCTACCACCTTTGTACGTTAATATGAGCTATGGGATGTTCCTCGACTTATTCCCGATGAATGTGTTTAATAAAGTAGCATTGATTGCTTTTGGTATCGGTGGTCTTAGTGCTTACTTCACAACGAAGGATACTTTGCATTATTCAATTGTATTTTCAAAAATTGTTTTCTGGGTAATGGGTGCTCTCGCCCTATTAGGACTTTTCCCACAAACAAATACGCTCTTTGGCTACTGGCCACTGTTTGGTTTTGAAATTATTGCCCATGGGATTTTTGCTTTAATCGGTGGTTACTATGGGTACATTGCCAACAAAGAAGATACATTTCATACGCCACATAGAATGCATAAAGTTTAAAGAATCATTAAGCGAAGGCCTTCGGGCCTTCGCTATTTTAGATCAAAAATATAGAGAGGTCTAAAGCGCTTGCCTTCTGGCATAAGAATTTTATCTGTGAGGGTGTAAAGATTTTTAAAAGAGTCATCATCCATATACTGAATCAAAACTTTTTCATCAGTATGGGGAGACAATAAAAGACGCTGGGCCTTTAATTTTTGAGTCGAAATCAAAGTGCTGACAATAGTTTTAATCGTCAATCCTCCAACTCCTGCAATCAGCATCGTCCCTTGAACATCATCTTTAATTTCTTCGCCCGGAAGCAGATAAAGAAAATACTTGTGTTCTGGTTTTATACGCCATGACTGCTTAATTAAAGTTTCCAATCTCTGCATAATATGCGGAACCTGATCGACAAAATGGACTTCTAAAAACTCCGAACTCTCTAATGCTTTAATTCCGACATAACCATGATCACAGCATACATCCCAAAAAGGATGACCCTTGAGTGCATGCTCAATAAAGCTCTTCATGCGAATTGATAGTTTAGGATTGGGAAGTTTCATGATGGCCCTTTTTTAATTCTCGAAGTGGATTAAGTCCAGAAATAATAGACTAAATTGATGTATTTAATAAAATCTTCCCCCCCCATCAGGCTCACGCACCAAATAACAGTTAATGAGATAAACAGAAGGGTCATATTTTATGACCCTTCTGCTTTTTTTATCTACCAATCAATGGCTGCTAATTCATCCACAACTAAACCTTTATCAGCAATCGCGACAACACACTCTTGATCAATCAATGCGGCCTCTTCTGCTGTGATCGCTTTCTTTGATACATTCATAGGGCGCGACTTAAGATTAGATGCCATTTTTTTTAATCTCATGGCCCCCACTAATGACTTTGCCTCTACGATAGTAGCATCGCCAATCTTTGCTTCATGAAATTCATTAAGTGTTTTCCTCTTGAAATGAAAATCCTTGTGATAAAGTGCCACCTTGCTTCCAACTGCCGGAAGAGTAAATTCATCTTTTTTTACTGTCTGTTTATTTTGCTCACTCCCTGGAGCTACTCTGACATAATTTTCAACAACATTGCCTTTTTTTACCTGACCGTAATCTTTACAAATGAGCAACTCTCCGTTTGGAAGAATTTCTGTTACTGCGTGAAATGCATGGGCCTTCATAGAAACAAATAGTAAAACTGTTAATCCTATCTTCATTAAATACTTCCTTTGTTGTTTGTTAAATTCAATTTCATAATAAATGCCCCATATAAAGATGGAACAACCACTAAAGTTAAAAGTGTTGACGATAAAATCCCACCAATAACCACACTTGCCAGAGGACGCTGAACCTCTGCTCCAATACTGCTTGAAAGCATCATTGGTAAAAATCCAAAAACGGCCACCATGGCAGTCATTAAAACTGGACGAAGCCTAACCATGGCCCCTTGTCTTAAAACTTCAACTCCTGTCACTCCTTCTTGTCTCAGTTGATTAAAAAAGTTCACCAGAACCACTCCGTTTAAAACCGCAATCCCAGACAGGGCAATAAATCCAACTCCTGCTGAAATACTAAATGGTAAATTATTGGCGATGAGACCGATAACCCCTCCAACTAAGGCCAGTGG
>JBEIPV010000027.1:0-29801 GCA_040376855.1 Bacteriovorax sp. | reverse complement strand
ATTCTTTTGATTACCGATATCGTAAAATACCTTTCTGCGAATCATGAATTTAAAAAAGCAGACTTTCTATCAATCGGTAGAAGAATGCCTTTTATCGCAAACAATAACATCCTAAGAGACACCCTGACAGACCACAAGACGGCCTTTGATATTCTCGACTGCTTCGTCTATGAGTGCACCCGTCTGTTTGATACGAATTGTACTTATAGAATCAGCGAAAAGGCCGATGATTATGCTGTCGTTGAAGTTCTTCCTAATAAAAATGTTGTCGATGAGCTTATGATCGATACCAATTTATTTGGAAACGAGGAAGTCTGTCTTACTCGCATGGGGAACATTTCTTCGGTCATGTATTATAAATATGGAAGAAACGCTCAGGTTAAGAAAGTCAGCTCAATTCATTCGGGTAATGAGTCTAACAAGTATATGTTCGATCTTTCTCCATTTAATAAGATGAAAGGGGCCGCGCTTGCGGAAAAAAAATCCCTTTCGAATTCAAATGTCGTTCAACTCTTTCACTAGTTAATTAAATATTAATCGATTAACTGATTATTCCGATAGTCATCGCATTCATTCCATCAACGGAGTTATATGCGATACGTACTTGAACACAAAGACGAAGCCGAGCGTCTAGAATACCAGGCAAAAATCCCACAATATTCAATTGCAGACGAAACCAGTAAACTGCTGATCAAACCAGGTTCAAAAGTTTTAGATGCTGGCTGCGGTACAGGCGTTTTAACCAGGTTTATTCACGATAAGTTTCCAGACACTATCATTGAAGGTTTTGACTACTCTCCTGTGCGTGTAGAGGAAGCAAAAAAGCGAATTGCCAACTCCCCTTACAATATTCATTTCTTTCAGGACAATATCCAGGAAATGTCCAAAGACAGTGCCTCATATGATGTCATTGTATCCCGCTACGTGATCGAGCATTTGGAGAATCCCAAGCTTGCTATAAAAGAGATGGCCCGCTTATTAAAACCCGGTGGCATGTTATATATTATCGACTTCGATGGAATCTTCATCAATCTGCATTCATCAAATGAAAGATTTAATTTTCTATTGGATAAAATCAAGGCCGGTTTTAGAAGCGATCTTTTTATCGGCAGAAAACTTCCCTCTTATTTTCACGATGCTGGCCTTGTCGATATCGACTTTGATGTCTCGGCCGTGCAGTTTAAAGGTGCGGATGCTGAACTTGAATACATCAACAATAAACAAAGATGCATGAACTGCCATGAGGAGTTTTCGCGCATTTTAGGTTCGAGAGATTTAGCAGATGAATTCAACAAGCTTTATCTGGAAGAGTCACTCAAATCAGGAAGTGTTCTTTTTTATAATAAGTTTATTGTGACAGGTTTAAAAAGATAGGAGCAAACCATGATGATAGCAGGACTTCCCGTAGAAATTGTTATTTTACGTTGCCCATACATGAACATGGATAACCCAGAAACGATGGATCTCTTCTCGAAGATGATGCGCCTTAAGTATAGAGGTTATGGCAATCGCCATCTACTAGGCTCTCTACCGCTTGATACAACAGACTTTGTTGCAGATCACCCGCTTATTTGCGTGAGAGACGAAAAGTTAGGATTAATTCCTATCAGTGGCTCTAAAGTTATTACCTATGACACTTGTAAATTTTTTAATCTTGAATTTGCGATGGAGTCTTGTTTTAAAAAAGGTGGCAACACTGAGCATATGAACACTCTTATGCAGATTATTGGAGACAGCAAAAAAAACAATCGAACGATTGCCTATCACGGTGGCTACACAATTGATTCCAGCATTGTAAAAACAGAAAGCGACCGTGAAAAGGTTCGCGAGATGTTTATGGGGATTACTGCTTTATACTTTAAAGAAAATAATGTGTCTGAACTACTAGGATTGGGAGTTCCAAAGTTTAAAACTGAAAACTTCTTTTACCAATGGGGATATGAAAGATGCACGAATAGTGATTCTGATCTTTCTCCGTTTCCGCTGTACTTTCTTCCCGGTGTTGATGGAGTCATGATGCATTTAAAAGAATTTTCTAACGGCATAAATGAGACTTCACAGAAATATAAATTTATGTGGAATCATAAAAAAGAATTAGGTCTATCTGCTCCTGTGACAACAGTGAAAGAGAATCAGGCAGCGTAAAATAGAGTTCATTTAGTAGGCAAGTCTATACCACCTATTCATTTATTCTTGAAGGAATTACACTTTGATAATAAGGTATACTTAGGAGATAGAGAATTAATGCTTACTTATTTGCACGATATTCGAAATAAACTGACAATCATATCGGGGCAGACCACACTCCTTTCCAGAAAATATGGAGAGGAGGATTTTCACGCTCTTCGAGCAAACCTTGTACGTATCAACGAACTCATCAACGATGCTTATCGTTTTATGCAGCAAGGGTTTGAAGAGTGTAAACTTTCTTTTACTCCCACTGAATTCAGGCGCCAGATGGATCTCCTAACTGAGACCGCTGGCCTGCTTTTTCCTCTGGAAATTGTCAATGAAACCCGTGATTATAAACCCAAAGATGATTTCACCATCGATTTTAATATCAACCTGGTTTTTCAAGTCATAGAAAATGCCATTGATAACTCTCTCAAAGCTAAATCCACAAAACTCATTATTAGAATTTTAGAAACAGGTAATAACTGTGTTTTTGAAATCGTTGATAACGGTGGCGATAAAAAGAATTCTGAGCAAACCTTTAAAGAGACCTCTATTATCCCGCACGGAATTGGCAAAGAAATCATGAATGAAAACATGAAAAAGGTGCATGGAAAGATTGACTGGACCAGACGCCTTGACCATTCCGGAATGATTGTACGATTATATTTTCCTAAAAAAATCTAATCTATTAGTATATTGGATATGAATAATCCAATTACAGAACTCTTTCATACACAATACCCTATTATTTCCGGCGGAATGGTTTGGGTCTCAGGTGCAAAACTTGCGGCGGCCGTCTCTGAAGCTGGAGGACTTGGTCTAATTGGCGCCGGTTCAATGAAGCCAGATCTACTGCATTCGCACATTTTAAAAGCGCAATCGCTCACTCATAAACCTTTCGGTGTGAATGTCCCTTTGTTGTACTCTGGAGCTGAAGAGCAAATTAAATGTGCACTCAATCTGGGAGTTAAAATATTTTTTACCTCTGCCGGCTCCCCTAAAAAGTTCACTTCATTTTTAAAAGACCAAGGAGCGACTGTCGTGCACGTGACATCCAGTCCAGAGCTCGCCATCAAATGCGCCGATGCCGGTGTTGATGCTGTGGTTGCCGAAGGTTATGAGGCCGGAGGACACAACGGCAGAGAAGAGATCACCACCCTGACTTTAATCCCACAGGTAAGACGTGCTATAAAAATCCCTCTCATCGCTGCTGGGGGAATCGCTTCTGGAGCTGGCATTGCCGCTGTCATGAGTTTAGGAGCTGATGGTGCTCAGTTGGGCACACGTTTTTTAATGACCCGTGAATCAAGCGCTCATGAGAACTTTAAAGCACTGGCCTTAAAAGCACTTCCCCATTCAACTCAATTGGTAATGAGAAAGACTGTTCCAGTCAGGCTTCTAATCAATCAATTCGCTCTCGATATTAAAAAGATAGAAGATGAATTTACAGGTGATGAATTAAAAACAAAACTTGATGAACATTTAGGAAAGTTCCGTGCAATGAATGGAATGCTCAATGGTGATATCGATCAAGGTGAGCTGGAAATTGGACAGGTGGTAAGTTTAATTAAAGATATTCCAAGCGTGAGCGAAGTCATGAAAGAGTTAGTTAGCGATTACCAAAAAACTCTCTCACGACTACCATCTCATTTATAAATTATAGACCTTTTTTAAGTGCTTCAATTCGCGCATCTAATGGAGGGTGAGTTGACAGTAATGCCAGCCATCCGCCTTTAGAAGAAATCTGCATTGATCTAAAGTTTGGTTCTGCCTCTGTCGTACTTTCAGCAAGCGCAGGGTAAGCGCGTTTAAGCGACTCAAGAGCAGCAATCATTTTTTCACGTCCAGCTAAATCCGCTCCACCTTTATCTGCACGGAACTCTCTGTAACGTGAGAACCATGCGATGATCGGCATCGCTAAAAGTCCAAGGACAATATCAAGGGCCATAACGATGAACATGTTCACCCATGGATTTGGTGCCGAGTCTCTGTCGTCATCGTTACTTCTAAGCGCTTGTGAAATAGCAAAAGCGATAACTCTTGATAGGAACATAACGAAAGCGTTCACAACCCCTTGAACCAGTGCCATGGTTACCATGTCACCGTTAGCGATGTGGGCCACTTCGTGAGCAAGAACCCCTTCAACTTCAGCGTCGTCCATTCTTGTTAGAAGGCCAGTTGATACGGCAACCAGAGAGCTGTTTCTTGATCTCCCTGTCGCAAAAGCATTAACGTCTGGCGATTGATAAATACCAACTTCCGGCATCTCAGTTAAACCAGCTCGTCTTGATAAGCGGTGAACTTTTTCTACGATGTCTCTATGCGGTCCTTCTAACGTTACGATCTGAACACCCATGGTCCATTTCGCCAGCACTTTAGAAAGGCATAAACCGATAAGTGAACCACCAATACCCCAAAATAGACAGAACACCATCAGGGTTCCGTATTGGATTCCACCTTGACTGATATAGTGACCGATCCCCAGAAGAGACATGATTGTACTAATTGTGATAGAAATTAATAACGATACGGCCATGAAAATAAAAATTCGCTTCATTGTAAGCATTCTCCCAAAATATATTTGTGACAGTATAAATGTAACATTTGTGAAAGAAAAATAAATTCAATAATCCTGAACAAATAGTTCACATAAAACATATTGAATTTAGATATTATTCGCCAAAACCGATAAAAGCCATTGTGGATCGTCTAAAGGCAGGTCATGACCTGCGTCCGGATGGATATGAGTTTGTGCCTTAAGAACACCGGCGAGCTTTTGAGAACAGTTTGGATTGACCAGGCGATCGCCCAAGGAAGAAATAATGTGGACTGGAACTGTGGGTCTATTAACAACTTGGAAAACCCTTGCGGCCAGGAGCTGATTTAGTTTCGATATTTTCGACACCGGATATTCTTGTTGAATCTTTTCAAAGTATCGGCTTAGCTCCATTCGTTTTTCTGGAGATAGTTTATTGGCCGTAATATCCAAAATAAGCCTTTCATTATTTTGATGGTCACCTGAGATCAGGATTTTTAACAACGATGGCCAGTGGCCTAAATTAAAGCGCTCATTTGCTTTTGAGAGATTGCTGGCCGAAGAGTTAATCATAAAAACAGACTGAATTTCCTGCGGGTACATTTCGGCCCAACGAAGAGCGATCATTCCTCCCATGGAAATTCCGATTAAAACAATCGGACCGCCTGGTGGCATGTGCTGGCGTAAAAACTCTACGTACTCATTGATATTTCTTGGCGATGTTAAATGCGCATTCACGCCAGCACCTGGAAGATCAAGTGTGATCACCGGAATGCTAGTCATGGCCTGGAACTTTTCCGGTAAACCATCCCAGTGGCGGATCTCCCTGGTTAATCCTCTTAAAAATAAGGCCCTCATAATTTTTCTGCCCAGGTTGAAGTGTTTTGCATAAGTCTGGTGATGAACTCAATTAAAATATAATGTCTTCTCATCGTTCTTTGAAAACGGTGTTCGACCACTGGATTAAAAAATCCTTGTCTGGAAAAAAGCTGTATCGGGTTTTTCTTAAGCCAGCTCCACGACCCCATTTCCAGGGTCCATGGAATAAAGAGATGATCCGGATATAGGCGTCTCGACTCTTCAAACATATAATCCCACATGTCCCCGTGAGTGGTGTATGAGTCTGACTGCTGTTCAATTTTATAAATATGATGTGGATGAGTGGTCTCATAGAGATTCACTGCACTCTCCACAATATTTTTGAATAAAAAAGGCTCGTTGCTTTTGGCGTAAGGAAACCATAAGCGGTCTCTGAGTCCAAAGCCCGAGTGAAAATCCACTCCCATCGAAATTTTGGCCGGGAACATTTCTCTCTTAACAAAAGCTTCAACGGCCTCAAATTCTTTTTCAAGGGCCCCTTGCCCTCTGTACCAGGGAAGTTTATTGCTGATCCTGTGACCGCGGTAAATTTGATAAAACTTTCCAGCATTGGATTCAACCGGAGAGTTTCTCATCAGGTCTACACCATTGCCATTGGATCTTTTATGAAACTTCATCCCCACCGGATTGATTAACGGGATGGCCACAATACGATAATGCTTAAGGGATTCGCGAAGATTTTTGTCCCACTCTAATTGAATGATAAAACTCTTTAAAAATCCTAAAAGGACATGAGTCCCTACACGCTCTAATCCATGAACTCCGCCAAAGAGTCCCATAGTCGGGGCCGACTTATCAGTTGAACCAATAACAAAGGCGTGAATGGGAAATTTTTCATTCTGAAATGTGATGTCTGTTAAGACTTCTGACCTAATTAAAGACTGAACTTCAGAAGAGCAAAGCTCAAGCGACTCTATAAGCTTTGCCACTTCTGTTAGTTCTTTAAACATAATTTTTTTTTAGAATCCTGCTTTCTTTTTAGCGTCAGCGATCATTTGCTCGCGCTTATCTGGATCTGCCCAACGAGCTTGTGCTTCAGGAGATAATTTTCTAATCGGATCGAAGTAGAAAAACACTTCACCTGGTTTTACGTTTGGTGCTGTCCACACAGAAATACCATTTTCTTCATCATAGTATTCGTAAGAAGCGATATGGCGTTTACCACCACCACCTGGAGCATCACAAACGAAAGTTGGAGTGTTAAATCCTGCTGTCGTTCCACGCATTGCTTTTTCAAGTGCTACTGATTCAGCGATCGTCGTTCTAAAGTGCTCACACCCTGGAACCATATCGTGAATGTAAACATAGTATGGCTGAACGTTCATGTACTCCATCTGACGAATCAGAAGAACCATGTCGTTGATGTTATCGTTAACACCTTCTTGTAAAACGGCCTGGTTTCTTACGATGATTCCGGCAGCAAATAATCTATCCATCGCCATCTTCGAGTAAATTGTAATTTCTTTTGGAGAAGAAAAGTGAGTGTGAACCACTACTGATTTCCCCATGTCTTTTCCCATCTTGTGAACAGCGCATAGAGCGTTGAACCATTCGTGGTCAGATGTAATTTTTTGTGGATAGATTGCAATCCCTTTCGTCGCAAAACGAATACGTCTGATATGAGGGATGTTTAATAAATTCTCCCCGATATAAGTTAATTGTTTTGAGGTAAGCATGAAAGCATCCCCACCAGAAATAACGACGTCTTCAACTTGTGGAGTATTTTTAATGTACTCAAACGCCGCTTCCATTCTTGCCGTGTTAACCCCGTACGTTTCTTTTTCAACTGTTTCAGTTGATCCACCAATTAAGCGTGAACGCGTACAGTATGAACAGTAAACCGGACAGATTGTCGTCGGTAGAAATAAAACTTTGTCATAGTATCTATGAGTCAGACCTGGAACCGGCGAATCCACATCTTCGTGAAGTGAATCAGCTTCATAATAAGGGTGATCCGGAAGGAACTGTGATCCAATCGGAAGGAATTGTTTTCTAAGTGGATCGTTGACCGGATCTTTCCAGTCAATCAGAGCGAATACATAAGGAGTGATCCTGATGTTCATCGGCGTCTTATGTTGCCCGTCCAACATATCCTGATAAAACTCTTCAGTGCATAATTCACCAAGAACAGTCTTCACCTGCTCTACTTTTTTAATTGAGTTTTTCATTTGCCACATATGCTCGCCAAACTCTTCTTTCGAAACATCTTTCCATGCCGGAATCGTTCTCCAGAAATCATCCGTGCGGAATTCACGGTGAGCACCGTCTTTCAATGTCAGGGTTAGATCTTTCTTAATGGGCTTCATAAAAATCCTCGCGATTTAAAAACTAAGTTCATTTAATATTTTATGATTTTATTATCGCTTATTCTTGAAGAATTTTAAAAAAAATGGAGAAATGAGCAAAATTATCAACAGTATGACAAAATAATGAAAATAGGCAGTGATATCAAAGTCGACTGTTTTACCAAGGTAATGAGCTCCACCGACAATCCCGACTACCCATAAAACAGCTCCGGCCACTTCGTATAAGGTAAACTTCAAATAATTCATCTTCGACGTACCCGCGATAAAAGGGGCAAACGTCCTAACAAAAGCGATGAACTTGCAAAATAAAATCGTCTTTCCACCATGCTTTACATAAAAAGTATGGGCCATGTCTAGATGCTTTTCCTCTAAAAGAATTTTATTCATATTCTTTTTAGTCCAATCAGCAAATTTACGCCCTAGGAAATAACTAAAATGGTCCCCTAGGATTGTTGCGACTAATAATGAAGGGATTAAGATTTTGATATCGATATCACCCTTGGCCGAGATAAGTCCAAGAGTTAGGAGCAATGAATCCCCTGGTAAAAAGAAGCCAAACAACCCAACCTCAGCAAACAAAATTGCGGCAAGGCCCAGGTAGCCAAAGAATTGGAAGAACGCAAGTGGATCAGTCGCGATCTTTAATAGGGGGTCAAAGATTTCCATTTGCGCAAGTTTAGCAAATATCGCTTAGTCCACATAGTAAAAAATACATACTCTTCGTCTCCAAAGTGGTACATAGCGAAATTTAAGACTAAGATACGCCCATAATACCAAGGGATAACACAATGAAAAATTTTAAATTTTCTCTCCTTTTTGCGTCGATTCTTACGGCCACAATAAGCTTCCAAGCGGCCAATGCAGGATTATCAGACTTTCTTGATCACAAGGATTTACCTAAAAAAATCCGCGAAGAAATCGCTGATCTAGATATCAGCTTCAGCGGCGATCTGGTTGATTTAGATCTTGCTAACGGAGTTGGTCTATCAACTAAATACCGTTACGAAGTTGAATCATCATATATGGATCAATACTTCACTCGTATCGACAAGTGGGACGTTAAAGCACAAGTGAACGTCGGTGACATGATTAAAGATTTCGCAGACACTCCTTTTTCATTTTCTATCGATAGAAAAAACAGCTTCTTTTTTGTAAGACAATTCAAAGAGAAAAAAGATGCTATTAAGGCCCTTCCTTATACTCCTAAAAAACTGCCACTATCTAGTGAGCTTGCTCTAAAAAATCTTAACGTTGGTGACTTTGTTAGCATGCCTGCAACTCTAAACATTGCTGTTGCTGCTGGAGCTGGAACTTCAACAGGCGCACCTGTTATTTTAGATGCCGGGGCCAGTGTTTATTGGATCATTAGCGGAGAGTTCAATGTACAGGTGTTTAAAATTGATGATTCACATGTGCGCTTAAAACTTATTTCTCGCCGCGGATACAGCCGTGGAGCTTCTGCTGAAGCAGGTCTTTCTTTCAAATTCTTTGGTGTGAGAATTTTAGACCGTCAAATTGACCGTCTTTTTGACCGCGACCTGGTTGAACTAGGTTACTCAATCACTCCTGGTTCACAATTTGTTGTTGATTATGTTTTTAACTTAAAAGATGAAAAAGCTCGCGATGCTTACGACCAAATTTTAAAGACCACTCTAAAATTCAAAGACGTGGTTGTTCTTAATAAACTAGGTGATGCTGAAGGACTGAAAGAAAAACTTATTTCTTCTTACGAAAAAGCAGACAAATTATTTGCTGAAGACAAAGGACTTGATTCAAAAGACCGCAGAGTTTCAAGAATTTTCAAAGGATTTAACGACTACAAGGCCGACACAAAACGCTTAAAACTTGCTTTATTAGTAACAAGCTTTAAAAAAGACCACACGTACACTGAAAGTAAAGTGACTTACATTGATAAGAATGAAAACAACCTTGAGTTCCTATACCCGACTCATTCAAAGTACATGGAAACAAAATTAGGAAAATGGATTTTTGATTTAAAAGATCAAAGCTTCCAGAATAACTTCGGTCTTATCCCACGTTTAAACTCTGAAGACACAAAGACGAGAAACCCTGACTTTGGTGTGAATTTTGAACGCAAAGATAAGTTCTTTAGCGGTGCTGAACAAAAACAAGTTCAAAAGTTTATGCTGGGCCAAATCCCTCCTCAGATCGCTGAAAAACTAGATATCCCTGAATGGAAAGATGGCGAAAAGAAAAAAGACTCCCGCATCTACTTTCAATTAGTGCTTAAAGCTCAAGGCTTTGACTACTTGAAAAACTACTCACGTAAAGAACTAAAGGCCCGCCTGCTTGCTTATTCAGTTAAGAAGAAAAAAGAGCACGTTTTGGACGCCTCTGGAGCTGATTCGGCATGGAGCAAGTTAAAAGACTTCTTATTCATCAACCGCTTCATTAAAGAAGAGCGTTTAGAAAACCTTGCTGACGATATTTATACCATCTTAAAAAATGAAGACAACGATACAGAGATTATGACAAGAAGACTTGTGAAGTTAAACGAGCACGGGATTTTTGACAAAATCGGTGTTGGATTTTTGATTTCATTACTACCTCAAGAAAAATTAATTGATCTTATTTACTTAAAAATTGAAATGACTGGTAAGGATCTTAAGGCCGTAAATTACGAATTCGGAAAATTAAATTACCGCGCTCTTTATAATGAGCTTGCTCAGGCCCAGTCTAGAATTGCTAGCCGTGGTTATGACCTTCGCGTGACTGATCAGGATCATGAGATGGAAAATAACGATGCTTCTTCAGAAAAAAAGGTACAAGATACAGTGCTTGACGATATTTTGAGCTTAAATTAGCTATTACAGAAAAACTGAACGATTTCTTTGACTTAAAATTAAAAAGCTACATATAATATAAATTATATGTAGCTTTTTTTGTTTCAGATTAAATTTTTCTGGAGCTATCAAGAGCTGAGCGACTAAAATTTAGACCTATCATCAACCGCATTTTTTAAAGGATTAAAAAATTTGGAAAGCCTGCCTACATCTCATATTTTGCTCGATGAATACCTGCAAAATTTAAGACGCCTCAATAAATCGGAACATACCATCAGAAACTATAGAGCTGATTTGCTAAAATTTTTTCAATGGATGGAGCACGAAGAGCAGCTGAAAATTGAAAAAGTGAACGGCGAAACGATCGGAAAATATAAAGAATTTTTAGGCAACGGCGGAAATGTTAACCAGGAAATTATCAGAAATGGCCAAAATCCAGGACTGATTTTTTTATTATGGTTTAAATTCATAATAGGGAAGGCCTTCTTTAAAAAACGTACGGAAAAGTATCTCCTATTTTTCCAAAGTCCCATGAGTGTCTCATCGAGGCGCCGTCATCTATCCAGCTTAAAAAACTTTTTCGAGTATTTGAAAGAAACCCACGAAGACACCTCGGATAAATTTAATAAGAATCCTGTTAAGAGTAAAATCCACGCAATTACTCTGAAGGAAATTGATGTAGTCCCGACGACGATGATCGATAGGGCCGATTTCAAAAAAATTGAAGAACAAACTTTCAGAACCAGTGAGCGACTTATCCTCTATCTGCTTTATTATGGCGGCCTTCGTTTAAGTGAACTGTGTGAACTTAAAATTTCAAACTTTGACCGCACTTCCCGCACCATCACTTTTAATCGCAAAGGTGGATACGTTCACACGTTAGTGATTCAAAAAGATGAACTGATTTTTAAAAATTTTAATTTTTACGTCGGAACAAATGAATTTAATAAAATTTTTCTGTTTCAAACCAAAGCAGGTAAGGCCTACTCTCCGAAGGCCATGTACAACAAAATTATGAAGATCATCGAAAGGGCCATTCCTAATAACGAAGTGACAACAAGAATCACACCCCATAGTTTTAGAAAGGCCTGTGCAACTGAACTTTATTTAAAATCGAAAGATTTGTTGTACGTTCGTGATTATCTCAACCATAAAGATGCAAAAATCACGCAGACTTATATTGATAAACGAACACTTTCGTTAAAAACACGCCGTTATCATTGAGATAGGGGCCTAAAATTCATAGAAATCGTGTGTTTTTTATGTAAATATGTCCGCATATGCTTTTACTACTTAGAATACCACTTATCTGTATCTGGATTATCATTACGACAGTTATAGGAATCATCGCCTGTATCCTGCGTCCTTTTAATCCAAAAAATATTCGTGTCACAACTCAGCTGTTGCAATACGGTCGATTTATTTTAGGATTAAAAATCGAGATGAGAGACGAGCATCACATGAACGAACATCGTCCATGCGTTTTTATCAGTAATCATCAGGACAATTTAGATATTTTCGCAGGGGCCATGGCCTTGCCACCACGAACTGTGAGCATTGGAAAAAAAGATATTCTTTTTATTCCATTTTTCGGTCTTTATTACTGGCTGTCTGGAAATATTCTCATTAACAGATCCAATAAAAGAAAAGCATTCGCTACAATGGATGTGGCAGCTAACACGATAAAAAACAAAAAAATTTCTGTCTGGATTATGCCAGAGGGAACTCGCTCACGCGGGCGCGGCCTTCTTCCTTTTAAAAAAGGCCCATTCATCACCGCGATTAAAGCTGGTGTTCCTATCGTTCCAGTTGCATGGAACAACTACATTCTTGAAGGTGTAAACTTAAACAAGTGGCACTCAGGAACAATTATCATGAAAGCTCTTCCACCCATTCCAACAACTGGGCTTACAGTTGAAGACGCCGGAATGTTAAAAGACAAAGCTTATGACATCATGAAAGCTGAAATCGCAAAGCTTGATGCCGAAGTTAAAATCATGCACAAATCACGTGAATAAAAGACGATCATCAAAAGGTAAACGCTGTCTTCGCTGCAAGATTCACAATACATTGTGTTTCTGTGGAAAATTAACTGAAGTTCAGACCAAAACTCGCGTATCGATCATTATGCATCACCGTGAAACTCACTTGACTTCAAACACGGCAAACCTAGCGTGCTTGGCCCTGCCGAATTGTAAAATTTCTCTTCGTGGTTTACCAGATAAACCATTTTCTATCGAATCCATTGGCCTCAATCCTGATGAAATGCCACTTTACTTATTTCCCCATGAAGACGCGTTGGAATTGACACCGGAATTTTTCGAGCAGAATCATGATAAAAAATTTCATCTTATTGTCCCTGATGGAACCTGGTCACAGGCCGTAAAATTCTATCGTCGGGAAGCAGGTCTTCAAGGCATTCAATGTGTGAAGCTTCCACCAGGAGCTCCTGGAAGATACAAACTTCGCAAATCTTCTGATGAAAATCGCCTTTCAACTTATGAGGCCCTGGCCCGTGCACTTGGTATTTTAGAAAACGATGAAAAAGTTCTGATCGAACTCGATCGTATGTTTGATGTGATGGTTGATAGTGTCGTCAGAGGAAGAACCGCTTTCGAAAATTAATTTCCAAAAGCGGCCTATAAAAAAATCTTTAATTAATAAACTGTTTCAGTAATTTTGCAGTTTGATCTGTAAATGAAGTTATCAATTGAGTTAACTTTTGATGCCAATTTATCAGGGAACCCTAAAAGTAAATTGATTGATTTTAAGTATGGCTCATTCGTTGTTACAACTAATTGATCAAAAGCTTCTTTTACAATTTGTCCTGCTTCAAAGTGACGGATAAATCCCTTAATGCGAACTTCTTCAAATGTTTGTACAGATTGAGATGATTGAGCTTTTTCTGCATTGATAGAAATAACTCCTTCAGCAACATTTAGATCATCAACACTCACAACACCGTGGGCATCAAACTTGTGAATGCCAGGGATATCTACAGACTGGCATTTAAAGCTGACCGTTGTAGCGAAACTCGCCATTGGTAAAATCATTGCAGCAGTGATTAGTAACTTTTTCATTTAGAGCTCCGATTTCGTTTCTACAGCGTTAACGCCGTTATCTGGGTTTTGTATATATTCAGCATTCGGTTGTTCAGTTGTCAATGCTCTTAAATCCGGGCCGTTTCCTGATCGTTTATAACGTCTAGATTTTGCCATTCGATTTTTCTTATTTTTATTTTTTTTCTTTTTATCGCTCGAAACATAACTAGTTGTTGAGCGATTTTTTTTCTTTTTTGTTTTTGCTTCTACATTAGTTGTAGATACGCCTAATAGAACAAAGGCCATTAGCGTAAATGTCATACAGGCCCTAAACATATTTCATCCTTATGAATTAATTATTTTATCGCTTGGCCTATTTTTATGGACTAGAAACCATGTGGCAAGCTTAAAACCCTTACCAGATCTCACCCATTTTTGTGCAGTATTTAATAAATCGCTCAGTAATCTGCGTTCTTCATGAATTGAAAAAAGTCTGATACTATAGTTTTATGTCATCACCAATTTATATCGCATTCTTTAAACCTTATGGGATATTGAGCCAATTCACCTCAGATAACCCTGCTGAGACCCTTGCTCATTTTAACCTTCCTAAAGACGTCTATCCATGTGGACGCTTAGATAAAGACTCTGAAGGCCTGCTCATTTTAAGTAATGATGGGACATTCATTGATCAGCTACTCAACCCCAAATTTGATAAAGAAAAAATTTACTGGGTGCAAGTTGAAAATATTCCCAATGAAGAATCCTTGAACGTCATCCGAAAAGGTGGAATCAGCATTCAAGATTATAAAACGAAACCAGGCCAGGTAAAAATCCTGGACCCACAACCCGTGATCCCTGAGCGCGATCCTCCAGTGAGATTTAGAAAAACCATCCCTACTTGCTGGCTGGAAATAAAAATCAGCGAAGGCAAAAACCGCCAAGTCCGTCGCATGACTGCCGCGATAAATCATCCGACTTTACGCTTAATCCGCATGCAGGTGGGAAAACACAAATTGGGAGAGCTGCTTCCGGGCCAATGGATCGAAATAAAAAAATCCGATATTTTATAATTTTAAAATGAAACTTTTTGAAATTTGTTTCGTATACTTTTTGAGCACACATCAAAAGGAATTGAAATGAATCTAATTGACCTTTCCATCAAGCGCCCCGTGTTTGCGTGGGTTCTCATGTTCTCTCTTATTGTTTTCGGTGCCATCTGTGTAAATCAGATGGGAATCAGCCAGCTTCCCGACGTGGATTTTCCCATCATTAACGTCTCAGTTAGTTATGAAGGTGCCGCACCTGAAGTTGTTGAATCTGAACTCATCGATCCTATCGAGCAAAAACTCTTAGCGATTGAAGGGATTAAAGAGATGAGATCGAGTGCCCGTCAAGGAACTGGTCAAGTCACTTTAGAATTTGATATCAATCGAAATGTTGACGTCGCTCTTCAAGAAGTTCAGTCGGCCATCAGTACCATCAGACTGCCAAGTGGAGTTGATCCGGCGATTGTTAGAAAGCAAAACCCCGAAGAAGACCCGATTCTTATTATCTCAGTATACGGAGAGGCCTCGCTTAAAGACATGCTTGCATGGGCCGACAGCTATCTACTCGACCAGATCCGCTTTCTTCCAGGAGTTGGTGAAGTTAATGTTGGTGGTGCCAGTGAAAGAAATTTAAGAATTTGGATTGATACCAAAAAACTTGAAAAATATGAACTGACTGTTACAGATATTATCGCAGCACTAAACTCACAACACGTTGAGAGTGCGGCCGGACAGTTTACTGAAGGCAAACGCGAGCTTCGCGTACGTTGGTTAGGTGAGGCCACGGCACTCAATGAAATTGAAAATATTCGTATTCTAAAGCGCGGTGGAGAAAGAATTTATAACCGTGACATCTTTATTAAAGACATTGCTCAAGTTGAAGATGGCCTATCTGATATCACCCGCCTTGCAAGAGTTTCAGGAAAGCAGGCCATTGGTATCATGGTCAAAAAGCAACGTGGGACAAACGAAGTTGTGGTAGCTGAAGAAGTTCTCAAAAAGTTTAAAGAGATTAAGGGCAACTTTCCTAAAGGTCTCGACTACAGAGTCAGTATCAACTACACCAAATCAACTGAGGCCACTGTTCATTTAACAGTTGAAAAACTTTGGGTAGCAGCGATTATCACCATCATTATCTGCTTTTTATTCCTGGGAAGTTTACAGGCCGCAGTCAACATTCTTTTTTCAATTCCTACTTCGATTGTAGGAACATTTACAATTTTATATTTTTCAGGTTTCACGCTTAACCTGTTTACTCTGCTCGCTCTAACACTTTCTATTTCCATCGTTGTTGACGATGCCATCATGCTTTTAGAAAATATTGTCCGACATTATAGAATGGGGAAAGACTCAAGAGTGGCCGCTTCTGAAGGGGCCAAAGAAGTTCTTCCTGCCGCCATTGCCGCTACTCTTGCGGTTGTTGCCGTTTTCCTTCCGGTTGTTTTCATGGACGGAATTATCGGGAAGTTTTTCTTCCAATTCGGTGTCACAATGTGTGCGTGCGTTCTCATCTCTTTACTTGAAGCGATGACCATCACTCCGATGCGAGCGGCTGCCCTTTTAAGTTCAGAACCAAAAATTTCTAAGTTCGAACATTTCTTGGATGAGCTTTTCCATAAATTTGGTGAAAAATACCAACGCGTTCTTGCAGTCACTTTAAAACACAAATACATCGTGGTATTTGCATCAATCGCATTTTTTGTTGTCTCGTTAATGCTCGTGAGTAAAGTTCGTCAGGAATTCGTTCCTCAACAAGATCAAAACCTGATCATCATTCAAGCGCAAACTCCTCCGGGAACATCACTTGAAGTGACCAGTGACAGGGCCGCTCAACTTGAGGCCATTTTAAATAAGAACGAAAACGTCGAAGGATTTTTCGTAGGAATCGGAGGATTTGGTGGTGGTTCAAACCCAAGCCAGGCCTTTATGCCAGTTACACTTAAGCCTCGCGATCAACGTTCAAAAGGCCACATCGAAGTCATGAATGACCTTCGTGAGGCCTTTAAAGAAGTTAAAGGAATCAGAGTCACAATCAGAGATAACTCTGCCAGAAACCTTTCTTCTGGTCGCCAGAACCCGATTGGTATCAACCTTAGAGGTCCTGATTTAAAAATTCTTGATGCTAAATCTAAAGAACTAGTGAAGCGTCTTGAAGATGAAAAATTAGGTGTGGATATGGACACCGATTACCGCACAGGTATTCCTGAGCTTATTTTAAAACCAGATAGAAAGGCCATGAGTCTTCGTGGGGTTTCAGTTCAGGAAGTTGGTTTAATTTTAGCTGCCGGTGTTGGTGGAACTCGTCAGGGGAAATACACTTTTGATGGAAAACGCTATGACATCAGATTTAAAATTAAAGACGATCAAATTAAAACGGCCCAGGACTTTAAACATCTTTATGTAAGAAACTCTGCCGGAAACCTGATTCCTTTTTATGAACTCGTCAAAATTGAAGAAGGAAATGCCATTCAAAGTATTTCCAGAGTTAACCGCCAGCGTGCCATTTCAGTCTATGGTAACTTAGCTCCAGGAGTTTCACAGTCAAAAGTTCTTGACCGTGCCCGTGCTATTGCCACTGAAATTCTTCCACCTGGATACTCGTTTGCTCTTGAAGGTGCTTCGGCCGGATTTGCTTCATCGTTTGCCAGCTTATACTCAGCTTTAATGGTTGGTATTTTAGTGGCCTATCTTATTCTAGCTGTGCAGTTTGACTCTTTCATTCACCCTATTTCAGTTTTAGTCGCCCTGCCATTCTCGGTGACAGGTGCTCTGATTGCTCTGTGGATGTTTAACGTTTCATTAAACCTCTTCAGCTTCATCGGCTTAATTGTTCTCATGGGTATCGCTAAAAAGAACTCTATCATGCTGGTGGAATTCACCAACCAAATTAGAAAGGGCCATATCGATGGAAAAAATGAACGCCCACTGGATGCTTTATTAAAAGCTTGTCCGGTTCGTTTAAGACCCATCATTATGACGTCTGTGGCGACTATTGCGGCCGCAGGTCCTTTAGTTTTAGGTTCTGGTATTGGTGTTGAAACCAGAATCCCTATGGGGCTTTCAATTATCGGTGGAACGATTGTTTCAACCATCCTGACTTTATTTGTTGTTCCGGCCCTTTATCTGATGCTGACGCCGCTTGAGCGAGGCGAATCTTATAAGATGGAAACAAAAAACCAATAAGTTAAACAGTGCCCGAGTTTCACGCTCGGGCACTTCTTTGTTATTAATCCTAAGTAAAATTTCTTTTATTCCGAAAATAAAAAGCGAACAAATACTTTGTTGAGGGTACAACTACGTCACTGCTATTTAAGGTCACTATTTCAGGGCAGCGCTCTCCTAGATCAATTGATATAGGTAAGACTTCTTGCGTACTGGGAAGAGGCAAAGAGTGTGACATTGAGATCAACGAAGATTTAATCAGCCGTAAACATTTGAAAATCTCGATGGTAGATAACACTCTTTATGTTGAAGAGATGGGCTCATCCAATGGCTCTTGGATCAACTCTCAAAAATTAGTAGTTGGTAAAAAAACGGCCTACAAAGATGGTGATGTCATTCATCTTGGAAAGGCCTCTGGAGCTCTTTCTATTACAATAGAAAATTTATGTGTGCAAAAAGCAGCTGCGAACTCAGAAGAGGAAAAAACTCTGGTCTTCATTGTTGGGCTTCCCGCCGAACAAAAAGTTGAAGCTGCCTCTGATCGACTAGTTGCCAATGGTTCACCTGTCGTCTCTCCAGCACAAACCTCACACATGACAAAACCTTCAATGAAGATTGTCGAAAATATCACTGAACACAAACATGAACTTAAAGACATTATAGAAAAGGCCCACCACGATGCAAAGATCATTGTTGAAGAGGCAAAGGCCGAAGCTCTTGGATTAAAAAAAGAGGCCGAAGGTGAAATCCTCTCTCTTGAAGAAAAAATACGCAAAACAAAAGCTGAAACAGAAGACCTGTTAAAAAATTATAAGTCGACTGCTGCTCGTATTGATAGCACGATCAAGAATCTAAAAAATGATGAATCCCAGGTGCAGCAAAAGATTAAGTCTTTAGAAGAGAGCGTCTCTTCTATTCAGGATAAAATCAGGCATGAAACAGCTTTACTTGACGGCATAAAACTAGAAGCTTCGACTCTAAAAAAGAATGCGGAGATAAAATTTGAAGAATCTGTCATGGAAGAGCGCCGAGCTCGCTCCCGTATAGAAACTGAAATGATCGAGGCCAAAACTCAAACGGCCAAGATCTTTGCTGAGGCCCAAAAAGTTCAAACACAAAAATCCATCATGGAAGCCGATATTTCGGAACTGCGCTCAAACAAAGCTCAGATTGAAAGAGACCTCAATGAATTGCAGATTAATTTCAAACGCCAGGAATATGAACTAGAAAGACTCAACCGAGACTATAACGCTCTCTTAGATAATAAGATTGCAGCAGAAGTTAATTATGAAAACTTATTAGCTGAAGGCAGAGGCCTTGCTGATAAATTTATCGACAGAGAAAACGCCTTAATTGAAGAACAAAGAGACCTTCAGGAAAAAGTTGATGAGCTAAAAGTACTGGCCGACCAGATGATCCATCAGGCAGAAGTTAGTGCTCAACAAATCACCCACTCCGCCCGCGCCCGCGCCAGCGAAATGGACGAAAAATTAGAGATTCAACGAAGAGAATTTGATCAGGCGAAATCTGATTTTTACGCTGATTTTGAAATTGAAAAGAAAAATAAATTTCAGGAGCTGGCCCTTGAATTAGACAAACAAAAGACCCTCATCTCTGCTGAATTAAAAAAACTCGAGCAGAAAAAAGAAAGTGCTTTCACTGAAAAAAAATGGCTGGAAGAAAGCGCGCAGAAAAAATCCGAAAAAATTGTGGCCCAAGGCCATGCCGAGATTGAATCTTTAAAAGCGACTTTACAAAAAGAAAATGAAAGATATAAGGCCACTCTTGATCTGGAGTACCAGTCATTGAAGGCCCTACACTTAAAAGAACATGATGCTCTTAAGGCGAAAACTCAATCAGAAGTTCAAGCTTTAAAAGACCAAGCACACAAAGACATCTTCCAGCTAAAAAATCAGGCCACAGCTGAGATCAAAGCTAAAAATGAAGAGCTTGAAAAACTCTCTCAACAGATGAAGCAAAAAACTGACAGTGTCATCCATGATGAAAAACTAAAATGGGAAGACAAACGCCAAAAACTAGAGGCCGAAATATTGGCCGCAGAAGAAGTGACAAAACAACATGCAGCTGCTCTGGCAAAAACTGAGGCCCTAAAGGATGAAAATTTCCTTAAAGCACAGCAAAAGATAGAGCAAATGCTGGAAGACGCACGTGCTGAAGTGAAGGCCGTTGAAGACGAAGCTGCTGAGCTTAGAGAAAAAGAAGAGGCCGCCCTTCTGGAAATGAAAAATGCAGAACTGGCGCGAATTGAAGGATTAAATGGCCAATACGAACAATCAAGAATACAAAACAGACAAGAGATGGCAGAGGCCGCCTCCCTTGCCGTTCATGAATTTTTAATCAACGACATGATCAAGCAGCGCAATCTAGTCCTTAATGAGAGTCTTATTAAGAAGATTGCTGAGCGAGCAAAAAAACTGGTCATTGAAGCTAACCTAGGCCGAATCCACGCTTCTGAAAAAGGAGCTAAGGCATTCCCGGCCAAAGACTATAGACATATTTTCAGATGGATTTTCAGGTTTTGTGGAATGGTGGCCTTTCTTTATATGGCCTTCTACGTCTGGACGAATTATCCAAATGAGATTCAGATGGTGCGCACCGAAGCTGAAAAATTTATTAAAGACAATAACCTGACGGTGGATGATATCCCAAGCAAAGATCAGATTATCGAGATGCTGCGCTAGCTTTTTTTGCGGTCTTTGTATTCGCGATCGCGATGAGTCCCGTCACTTAGTCCATACTTTTCTAAAACACCGATAGTCTCGATAATTTCAGACGTAAGGTTGTGTGATGTATTTTCCAGTAGATTTTTATATCCAGTGATCTTCTTAGCAAGCTCTGCACCTCTTTCATAAAGTGCTTCAAAGCGAAACTCCATCACTCCACGCTCAAGCAGTGTAGGAATAAGTTTTGCGGCCGACTGAGGAATCGCATTGAACATTGTGTTCCTGCATTCCTGATCTGCTCTAATCTGATGGTGATTACCAAACTGATCTTTCAATTCAAGTCTATGCTCTTCACAAGGTTTACCACAGTCTCTAAAACTTGAGCCTTCACTCATGAAAGCGGCAAACACACAATGCTCCATATGAAACGATGGCATGTACTGGTGAGCAGTCACTTCGATAGCGCCCATCTTTGAATGAGACACCAGATCAAAGAGTTGATTTGAATTCAAATCGTATGAGGCACAAAGAGTCGCCAGCTTCTTATTTAAAAAGTAATCGGCCGTCATAGAGTTCGTGACATTTAAACTAAAATCTCCACGCAGCTCAAAAGCTTTATCCTGGAAGTAGTAGACGGCCCCAAGATTGCGGCAAAGAATAATATCAGGATTAGCACGTTCAATAATTTTGAAATTATAATATTCATTTGGCTTAAGAATACGAGTGGTAGCAATACCTACTTTAATCCCTTTTTCTTTTAACATCGCCACTGATTCAGCATAACCTTTTCCGAATTCATAATCTAAATACACGACACCAAGAGTGTCTCCCAGAGTATTTGAGAACTCGATAAAGTCTTTTACCTGCGAAATCTCACGAAGCATGACATTGAGCTTGGCCCCTTCTTTTTTGACGGCCGTAACAGCGACTGGAGCTTTGACCTCGTTTAAAACAAGATCTACTGCGGCCACGCGCTTTTGCATTAGGACTTCAGTAAAATCGCGACGAATTTTTTTAAGTGATTTTTGATGAATGAAAAAAGGAGCATTCGATTTCATTTGAAGCTCTGAAAGAATAAAGCAAGTCGCCCCTAGTGCTCCTAACTCTTCTGCTAAATCCCCTTTTGTTAAAGGGCGCTCTTTAGCTGCTTCAAGTTCAGTCTCGCTGAAGACCACAATTTCATACTCACCATCTGTCACGGTCACCTTTAACAGTTCTCCGACAGCAGCTTCCACCATAATATCCAGTGGGATTCTCTTTTTTGAATTTTTATCTGTATAAGACTGAGTCAGCTTCTTTTCCACCACAGCGTCGTGGTTAAAATAGACCGTCATCCCCAATTGAATTTTTTTAAGATCGACATCTTTACCAAAAGTCAGTTCATACGTTGTGCCGGTTAATTTCTTAACCCCATAAAGCATTCCACCAATTTCAGTTTTTTTTCCACGAACGCCGCCGGCGATTAAAACCCCATCCCCATTTTTTAGATTGGGATAATTGATTTCAACCACAATCGCCTTTGTTTCAACTTTTAAAACTCTCCCGATCTCTACACCACGGTGAGCACCGAACGTTCCATCCACTAATTCCTGGTGATCAACACCATGAAGCCAGCCGGAGAAAAACCCACGCGAGTAAGTTAAACCCATTTCTGTTTTAGCGTTTTCTATATCTCGTTTTGTGAACTGTTTTTTGTCTTCAACTCTGTTAATCGCTTCGCTGTAATTTTTAGCTGCAGCGGCCACGTATTCCGGAGTCTTTAAACGCCCTTCTACTTTGAAGCTGTCGATTCCAATTTCTAGAAGCTCAGGAATCTCGGCAATACCACATAGATCTTTAGGAGACACAAGGTACTTAAGGTCCCCCAGGTCGCGCTTTTGTCCATCGACGATCATTTCGTATTCTAGCCTGCAGCTTTGAGCACACTGGCCGCGGTTAGCACTTCGGCCACCGATACTTTCACTAGTAAAACACTGGCCGGAATAGGCCACACATAAAGCTCCGTGAACGAAGACTTCCAGTTCTTTATCTGTTTTTTCTTTAATCGCACGCATTTCAGGAAGAGAGACTTCTCTACCCAAAACAAATCTTTTAATTTTTAAATCATCCAGCAAGCTCATCGCTTCATGATTGGTCACTGTCATCTGAGTTGAACCGTGAATCACTTGATTCGGCGCCATTTCTCTCACTAACTTTGCCAGACCAACATCTTGAACAATTAAAGCATCAGGGCCTAGTGGAAGCACTTCTTTCAGAAGAGAAATGACGGCAGGGATTTCATCTTGAAAAATAACAACGTTGAAAGCGAGGTTGACTCTTACACCGTACAGGTGACACGTCTCGATTATTTCTTTTAATTCTGCGACTTCAAAATCCGTTGTTCTTCCACGTGCGTTGAAGTGTGGCATCCCAACATAAATAGCATCCGCGCCATTATGGATAGCGGCAAGGCACATATTCATGTTTCCAACAGGAAGAAGCAGTTCACTTTTCTTAGACTTTAACATAAGCTTGTCTATACCATTTAAAAGACTCAATTAGGAGACACTTATGAAATATTTATCTTTATTATTCGTCATGCTTTTTACAGTTTCTTGCGGAATGCAGAGTATCCCAACTGCCCTAAATCAAGTGGACGCAGACTGGGCAGAAGTTCAAAACCAATACAAAAGACGTGCTGACCTGGTTCCCAACCTGGTTGAAGTGGTAAAAGGCTATGCTTCTCACGAAAAAGAGACCCTGACAGGAGTGGTTGAGGCCCGTGCTAAAGCTACACAAGTTAACTTTACAGCAGACCAATTAACTGAAGAAAACATGAAAAAGTTCCAACAAGCTCAAGGTGGATTAAGTTCTGCACTTTCAAGACTGATGGTGACTGTTGAAAAATACCCTGACCTAAAGGCCAACCAAAACTTCCGTGACCTGCAAGCTCAACTTGAAGGAACAGAAAACCGTATCACTGTGGCACGTAACCGTTACATTGAAGCGATCAAAGGATTTAACAATCTTGTGACTGTACCTCCAACATCTTGGTACAACTCAATCTTCTTAAAGCACGATAAAAAACCACAATTTGCTGTGGAAAATATCGAGGAAGCTCAAAAAGCTCCTGCGGTTAAATTCTAATGAACAAAATTTCTACTTGGCTTAAATTTTCAATTCTATTTTTTGCCATCACTTTCAAGGTTTCTGCCTTGGAAGTGCCGGCACTAACAGGTCCCGTTGTTGATGAAGCTCAATTTTTAAGCAGAGGCGCAAGTGCTGCGATTGAAAATGCACTTCGCAATTTATACCAAACTGAAGGCATACAATTTCAGGTTCTCATCATTGATAAACTCGATGATGAAACGCTTGAAGGTTATTCAATTAAAGTTGTCGACGAATGGAAGCTGGGAAAAAAAGGTGACGATCGAGCAGCGCTCTTTTTAATCGCTCTCGATGACCGTAAGATGAGAATTGAAGTAGGCCGTGGTCTGGAAGGAAACCTGACAGACTTAACCACTCACAGAATTATTGATGAGGTTAAACCCTTTTTTAAAAAAAATGATTTTGATAACGGTGTGGCCCTAGGCCTTGCCCTTATGGCCCAGGCCGAAGGCAAGAAACTTGATTTTCAAGGTCAAATCAAACCTCGCCACCAAAGAAAAGGTGGAAGTGCCTCTATGGTTCTTTTTGCCATCTTTGGTCTCATTATCTTCCTGCAGATGTTCTTCCCAAGTGGACGCGGTGGTTCTGGCCGTGGAGGATTTGGTGGCTTCGGCGGATATGGTGGCGGAGGATTCGGTGGTGGATCCGGCGGCGGAAGTAGCTGGGGAGGCGGCGGAGGCGGCTTTTCTGGTGGTGGCTCAAGCGGAAGTTGGTAGTTTTTAAAATAATTTAAGGAAGACAATATATGATTTCAACAAAAGACAGAGCAATAATCAGAGAGCTGATCAAAAATGCTGAAACAAAATCCGACAGCGAAATGGTGCCGATGATTGTTTTTCGCAGCGACAACTACCCTGCTGCTCATTTTCGTGCGGCGATTATTGTTTCATTTCTCTTTTCACTAGGACTCTATTTTTCTCCACTCTCAATCATTAATCCGATTTATTTTTTATGGATTCAGATTCCGGGACTACTACTTGGTTACTACCTGGCCAACATCCCCTTCATCACTCGTATGATGATCACCAAACAAGAAATTGAATACGAAGTCACTCAAAGGGCCATCGAAGCTTTCTTTGAGCACAACCTGCATACAACTGAACAACACAACGGTGTTTTAATTTTTATTTCGATCTTAGAAAAGAAAATCAAAATCATTACTGACACTGCTGTAAAACAAAAAATCGACCAGAAAATCTGGGATGAAATCATTTTTGATTTCACTGAAAAAGTAAATAAAGGTGAATTTGTTGAGGCCTTAAAAAACACTATCAGTGCAACATCTGACATTCTTGAAAACTATTTCCCTGCAAGCGGGAAACAAAAGAAAAATGAATTAAGAGACGACATCATCATCGAGTAATTTATGTTAAGAACCCTAACGACGACAATCATACTGACTACTTCATCACTTTCACTTGCTGGAACTCTTCCAACAACCAAAGCTGAATTTTGTGCTCGTTATGCAGATACAACAGTATTAGGGAGTTATTCGAATGAAAGCAGCAACCTTATGGCCTTTAAAAACAATGGCGGGCTCTTTAACGGTGGTGTTTGCTGGTGGCACTCTCGTTTTCAAAGAAATATTTTCTACTTATCTATCTTTCGTCCTGACTTAAATCCTCCCACTGCCTCAGAGGCCCGCGCTTTAATCAAAGAAATCAGGGCCGGCCAGTCGATGATCACCATTCCGGGATTTTCCAATTTTGCTGAATTCAGCGAGACTTATAAAAACGAAATTCAGGCCGAATTAGATGCCTGGCAACGATTTGATGGTTTTGTCTTAGGTGTTTGGATTGACGGCCTTAAAGGCACAACAACGGTAAAACCAGACGTTTTAAAGACCATGATGGATAAAGTTTTTCAATATGTAGAAGTCGATAAAAAAATTGCTTATCAAAAACTTCAGATCAAAGGAATCACTTCTCACGCCTGGCTTATTGTCGGGATGAAAAAAAGCGACAATGGTTATGAGATTGGTTTGATCGACAGTAACATGCCTAGAATGACCCGCAACTATTCGTACAAAATCGGCGATTCAAGCTTCAATGAAAAGGGCTATGGGGACTTTGTCCCTTATCTGGAATTCACGCGCGAAGAAGCGAGGATCTCAAGTGTGGCCAAGAAATTTTGTGGTATTCGCGATCTCAATGCCTCCCACCCAAAGGATTGGGCGAGAGACTATGAATTAGATTTATCAGAAGCAAAAATAGTTCATTAATTATTTTGATGCTGAAAGAACTTCTGCATACTCAACAATCATGTCAACCGCTTCCATATCTGAAACGTCAAACTCAGCTTGAATATCCTTAATTTCTTGCGCAAGTGCTAGTGAGATTTTTCCTGAGTGATAAAACTCAGCTGCATCTTTAACAAGAAGATCTTTCTGAGCTGATGAGTTCGCATCAGTTACTGATGTTGCAATTGTTCCTGCAAGTCCACCACTCGTTAATAAAGCTGCATTAGCGCTTAAGCTCATTGCCACTGCCATTACCAGAATCATAACTTTCATAAAATTCTCCTGAGGTTTGTTGTATTAAACGAAGTATATAGATTATAAAAAAGTGTCATAGTGAGGTTGTAATTTTTTCGGTACACGCTTAACCGTGATCTTTTTAGAAAATAAGTCTCCCACCTAAGTAAGAGACTTTATTAAATATAATCATTTTGAAATTGAAATAAGCTCAGCATAATCAACGATCATATCAACGGCTTCCATTTCTGAGACGTCGAAATCAGCTTGAATAGCTTTAATTTCCTGAGCAAGTGCCAATGAGATTTTTCCAGAATGGTAGAATTCAGCTGCATCTTTCATGATGGCCTCTTTCTGGCCCAATGGTTTTCCATCATTTGATGTTACGGATAATACTATTGTTACTCCCGTCGCTCCACTTGTCATATTAAAAGCGTATGCATTTGCGCCAAAGGCCAGGGCCAATACCATGATCATAACTTTCATAAAAGTCTCCAAATAGTTAAAGTATGAGATGAATTGTATGGGGAGATACCAAGGTATGATAGAGAGTTGTAATTTTTACGAAGGAGGGTTATGGCCTGTCTAAATTATAGACAATTCTCTTAACAAATCCCTGACACAATCATACCCGTTTCTCAATACTTAGGGACTTCTTAAAACATCATTTATTCTGTAAAAAGCATTCATGAACTTTCAAAGATTAAAGGAGTTTTTATGAAAAAAATGCTAGTCGCTTTCTCAATCGTCTTTTCACAGGTTTCATTTGCTTCAATTGCTGATTCAAAATATGAAGCACGCCATCTGAACCTAATCGAAACTTCAATTATTAAGAACTGTGGAAAATTTAAAAATTTGACACAAATAGATTCAAAAGAAAAAGTCATCGTCGTTGATCAAGGTATCCGTGATGTGCAGTTCAAAACGACACTTACAGGACTACAAAGAATGGATCAAAACATTTTCGACGAATACGAAATTGTTGTTGAATCTGACTACGCTGATATGTACGACCATAGTTCACAAGACTGGGGTGTATATTCTGTTACTTCAGTATCTTGCTCAATGAAATAATCATACTTCTAAAATCCACCTGACAGGGTCATCCCCTGCCAGGTGACAAAATTATTATTTACAAAGACTAGAGTGGTCTTGAGAGATTTCGAATGAAACTTTTTGTTCCATTGTTTCATAATTGCTGTAATCCCAGTCAATCATCTTCACTTCAAGAGCGCCTAGATTTTCATTGTTAACAGAGTAACCGATATCTACTGTGTAGTAGTAATCAACGATTCCGTTATCAACAACATCAAAAGTCGATTCAATGTTATAAACAGTAAATTTCTCTTCAGCTACACCTTGAGAACAAACGGCCAATCTCTTAGCAAGGTATTCTGTTAGGTCGCGGCTTAACTTATTATTGTTAAGGTCTAAATTAACTGCCCCGAAGGCCTGTGTTGATACCATAAGAACCATAGCGATGAATGCGTTTTTCATAAGAACTCCTATATTAATGTTCTAGAAAGCTAATACCATTATTTGCAAAGACCCGAGTTATCCTGAGAGATTTCAAAAGAGATTTTTTGGTCAATCGTATCGTAGTTACTTAATGACCAATCCACTAACTTCACTTCCAGACCGGCCATGTTTTCTCCGTTAACCGAGTAGCCTAAATCCAGCGTGTAGTAGTAATCGATGATTCCGTTATCTACTCTATCTTTTTTAACTTTCAGATTTAAAATTGAAAATGTCTCACCAGTGACACCTTGAGAACAGGCCGCCAGCTTCTTAGAGATGAAGAGTGAAATCACTTTATCCAATAACCCTTTATCATCCACATTCACCAATCCACGCTCAACACCATGTCCGGCAAAGGCATTCATTGAACAAGCAAGCGATATAGTCAGGATTAAAATCAATTTTTTCATTTTCTATTTCCGGTTATTCCCTAAGTTTTTCTAATGGACGGATATATATCTGACGATATTGATACACACCAATCTTTTAAAAGAAGATTTTCTCCCATTAGGATACTTATGAGCTCACTTGGTGAGGTTTTGATTAAGATAAGGTTAGAAGCAGGTCATCGCACCTCTAAGGCCTTCTATAAGCATCTGGAATCCAGAAGCCTGGAGTGCAATTATCAGTATTACGTTAAGATTGAAAAAAATTTAGTTCTCCCTTCTTCAAACCTGGTTAACCAGATCGCCAAGGCCCTTGATAGAGATAATGCTGAAAAACTTATCAATGCTTTTTGTGCTGATCAGTTTAAAAGCTTCTCTTATATGTTTGAAGATAAAAGCGGCACAGCTCCTGTAAAGGACACAACTCCAAAAAATTCTGAAATGCTTCAGGGACAAAAAAAGCTGACAGAAAAACAAGTTCACACGCTGGCGATGAACAAAGACAACTATCACCTTTTTCTCATGATGACTCTTGCCAGAAAACCTCTGGAGCAAAAAGACCTGGAAAATTTTAGAAGCTTCAAAAAATCTATCGCTGCTTTAAAGGCAGAAAAAATACTTGTTTCAACAAACGACTCTATACAGGCAGCTTCGACTGAATTTGTATTCCCAAAAGCTGACACTGAAACACTAAAAAAATATTACGAAACTTTTGATTTATGGGATAAGGAATTTGAAAAGAAATTCTCGCTTGAAACTTTGGTCAACAAAATGATGATCAGACGAATCTCGCCGCGGTATCTTGGCCTGATTCAAAAACAGATTGAAGTCTTGATTGATATTTTAAGAATTTCCGATGAAAGCGACGTTCGTCATAATAATCAGGTTATTCAATTGCAAATAAACCTGTGTAAAGGTGAAATCCCGGGATGAACCGGGATTTCATATAATCTAAATTCGGGTTAGAACTTTAAAAGTAAAACCAGCAAATTTCTCTGACGTCTCAACTTCCCATTCCTTGTAATCAAGCGGCGGGAAAAAAGCATCAGCAGGGCCGTTGTAGTCAACTTCAGAAAGATAAATCTTATGAGTGTACGGCATAAACAAGTTAAAAATTTCTCCGCCGCCAATAATCATCATCTCGAAATCTTCTTCGCCCAAATCTTCTTCAGCTTCCAGGGCCAAATCAAAGGCCATCATCGGGTCATGAATAACAATCACACCATCTGGTTTAAAATTCACATCGCGAGTGATAACGACATTTGCTCTATTAGGAAGAGGTTTTCCGATCGACTCAAAAGTCTTTCTCCCCATGACAATCATCTTGCCTGTCGTAATTTTTTTAAAATTCTTCAGGTCCTCTGGAATGTGCCACAGAAGTTTATTATCAAGTCCGATTTCACCTTTTGGGCCATGGGCCACTACCATTGATACATGCATGCTCTAATACCTTATACTGCAATAGGAGCTTTAATAGTTGGATGCGGATCGTATCCTTCCAATTTAAAGTCTTCAAATTTGAAATCAAAAATATTTTTAACATCAGGGTTTAACTTCATCTGTGGAAGCATTCTAAAGTCGCGAGAAAGTTGAAGCTTCGCTTGCTCAATGTGATTTGAATACAAGTGAGCGTCACCCATT
>JBEIPV010000175.1:0-4468 GCA_040376855.1 Bacteriovorax sp. | reverse complement strand
GCTTTCGTTTCACGAAGAACTGTAATCTTAATTGTACCTGGATAAGACATCTCTTCCTCGATCTTCTTAGCGATATCACGAGATAACATGACTGTTTCTTCATCCGTTACACGATCGTTTTCTACGAATACTCTTACTTCACGTCCACCAGAGATTGCGTATGACTTCGAAACACCTTCGAAAGTGTTAACGATATCTTCAATATCAGTAAGACGAGATACGTATGATTCCATCATTGCTTTACGAGCCCCTGGACGAGCTCCTGAAAGCGCATCTGAAGCTGCTACTAAGTGAGCAAGAACTGATTCTGGTTTTTCATCATCATGGTGAGCACGAACCGCGTGAACGATATCAGGAGACTCTCCGTATTTTTTCAGGAAGTCTGCACCAACAACGGCGTGTGACCCTTCTGCAGAAGCGTCGATTACCTTACCTACATCGTGAAGAAGTGCTGCACGACGAGCTTGTTTTACGTTTAATCCAAGTTCAGCGGCCATAGCTCCACAAACGAATGCAGCCTCAATAGCATGTTGATATTGGTTTTGAGTGTATGAAGTTCTCCATTGAAGAGCTCCAACAAGTTTTAGAACTTCAGGGTGAATCCCGTGAACTCCGATTTCCATCTGAGCTTTTTCACCAAGATCTCTTAACTGTCTTTCCATTTCAGCTTTTGATTTGTCATGGAATTCTTCGATTTTAGCTGGGTGAATACGTCCATCGGCGATTAGCTTCTGGATAACCATTCTTGCAATTTCTTTTCTTACTACGTTGAAAGAAGAGATAACAACAACCTCTGGAGTATCATCGATAATTAAATCGACACCACAGATTTGCTCAAAAGCACGAATGTTACGACCTTCACGACCAATTAGGCGACCTTTAACGTCGTCACTTGGAAGTTCAACTGAACCAATCGTTTTTTCACCAACGTACTCTCCAGCAAATCTCTGGATAGCGATACCGATGATTCTTTTTGATTTAGCTTCTGCGTCTTCTTTTGTTTCTTCTTCAATACGTCTTAGGATTTTTCCGAAGTCTACGCGAGCTTCTTCTTCCATAGCGCGAAGAAGTTCAGTTTTAGCTTCTTCTTTTGTTAACTGAGCTACTTGAGCTAGTTTTTCATTGAATTCATTTTGTTTGTTTTTGATTCTTTGAGATTCTTCTTCGTGGATCTTTTTTGCGACTTCGTATTGGATTTCTTTTTCTTTTAGAATTTTTACTTCTTTTTCGTGCTCTTCGATTTTGCGGTCTAGAGTGGCGTCTTTTTTAGCAAGTTCACGTTCTTGGTTTTTGATTTCATTAGTACGGTTAGCGATTTCGCGATCAGATTTCTCTTTTTCCTCGCGAGCAATCTCTTTGGCCTCTTGACGGGCCTTGTACTTAACTTCGTCAGCATGCTTCTTAGCTTTTTCGACGATGTCGTTTCCTTTACCTTCTTTTTCTTTTATATCTTTTTGAACTTGCGCGTTCTTTACCACGTAGCCAATCACGACTCCGATGATGGCAAACAGAACCGCTGCCAAAATTGTTAACATGTTCATATAACTCCTTTAACTTACCTATTTATTTTCAATACTCTCTGGTCCGTAACCAGAAAATCCATTTTTACATCATGAGGTTCAGCTGGAATGTCTTCGATGATTTGCATCTCAAAACCAATCCCGATTTTAATAACGTCAGCTCCTTCCAGGTATCTGTCGTAAAATCCTTTTCCTCTTCCTAATCGCACACCGTCTTTACTAAATCCAAGTCCGGGAACAATTATCACTTTCGGAGACACCTCTTTGGCCGATTCACTCGGTCCAAGAATCCCCACTCCAAAATCCTGGTTCATTTCAAGTTCAGATCGAAGAGCTAAACGAAAAACCATTTTATCTTTTGCGTATGCGGGATACGCTGTGAGTTTTTCTATAGCTTCATCCATATCCAAAAACCACTTGGGCTCTTTTTCAATGGGAGCAAAAACTCCAATCACTAAATGTTGTTGAATAACAAACTGATCGTTTAAGAGATTTTTGAGTAGCATGGATACTTTAAGGCTTTGCTCTAAGTATTCTTGATCCGACAATGAAGCCAACCTCGACTTCAAATTTTTTCTCAGATCTGCTTTTGTTCCCAAAAAAACTCTTAACGGGTCGTGGGAGAAACTTCTTCGATGTATTGAAGAGCATCAACTGCGGTAGACCTCAGTTGATTGATATTTTCGCGATACTCTTTTTCCATGGCCAATTTTTCACCTGCAAATTTCAGTGCAAGCAGAACAGCAACCTGGTGTGGTGCTAGCTGCGGTGATTGTCTAAATATTTTAGCTGCCTCAGATTGGACAAATCCGACGATATCAGTAGGACTAATTCCTTCAAGCTTCTCATCTTGTTTGAGCTTGATTTTATAGCCTAATACTTCAAAAACTTCTTGAATTTCTCTTTCGTTATTCATTGTATTAAGAGTAAACGATAGACGAATTTTCGTCAAACAAAATGCCTTGCACGATAGAGGGGAACCCGCCTAGCTTCCCAATAGAGCGTGCAGGTAATCGTCTACGTTAAAGATGTCTAAGTCCTCTGCGCTTTCACCCACTCCGATGTAAGCGATAGGAAGTTTTAGTTGCTCTACAATAGTAACCGCACTACCCGCTTTTGAAGATCCGTCACATTTTGTGAAGATTAAACCAGTTAGACCAAGAGTCTTGTGGAATTCCTCAGCTTGACGAAGAGCATTTTGCCCAGTGATAGCATCAATCACCAATAGAATTTGATGAGGAGCTGTTGGGTCAATCTTCTTTAAAACGTTTTTACTCTTAGCAAGCTCGTCCATTAAGTTTTCTTTAGTGTGTAAACGTCCTGCTGTGTCGAGAATACAATAATCAGCGTTGGCATTAACTGCCGCTTGAAGAGCGTCATAACCAACACCAGATGGGTTCGCCCCTTCTTTTGCTCTGATCATTGTTGCTCCGGCGCGGTCACACCAAACTTGAAGCTGATCAACGGCCGCTGCTCTAAAAGTATCACATGCCCCAACTACTACCGTCGCTCCTTGAGCACGAAGTTTTGTGGCCAGCTTTCCAATCGTCGTTGTTTTCCCAGCTCCGTTAACCCCAACAACCATAATAACTTTTGTTGTTTTTGGAGCGCTACTGTCGAAAGTGTAAAGTGTGTTATCAACTTTTTCCTGAACCGGTGCCATCTTACTTTTTAAGAAATCAAATAAGAAAGTTTTGAAACTTGCCTCGTTAAGATTTCCTTCTTTCGTTTTCTTTTTTACTTCTTCGATCAATTCTCCCACTGTCGCAGTCCCAATATCGGCACTGTAAAGTAGCTCTTCAATTGACTCGATTGTGTTGTCATCTAACGAAGGTCCGGTGAAAAGATTTGATAATTTCCCCCAAACTTCTGAGCGAGATCTGCTTAAACCTAGTTTTAGTCGCTCACTAAAAGAGATTTCTTTTTTAGTCGGAACAACCGCTTCTTTTACAATTTCTTGAAGTTCAGGCCTGTGAGTCTCTTCAACTTTTTCTTGAATTTTTTCTTCAATGACGACCTTTTCAGCTTTAGGCGGAAGTGCTTTTGACTTCGTTTTAAAAAATAAAAAAGCGATGATGATGACGACTAGCGGGACTAAAATATATAACCAATCCATGAGTTTCCTTGTGCATTAAGTTTGGAGCCCAAAGATAGTTGAAGTTTGCAATATTTTCAATTTGCACAGCAAGGGATTTGGCATATAAAAGCATTATATGCGTAAGGTTAAACTACAGGCCCAATTCCAACTTCTTTGGGCGATAAGACAATTTTTTTCAAGACAGGGATTTCTCGATGTTATGCCACCTCCGATGGTGCCAAATCCGGGAATGGAAACCCACATCCACCCTTTTTTGGTGGGTCACGCTAACACTTTAAGGTTTAGTCAGTGGTACCTAAACACTTCTCCTGAATTTCACATGAAAGAACTCCTTTCTATGGGGTTTGAGGATATTTTCACGTTAGGTTACGCTTTCAGGGATGAGCCCAATGCTCCCAACCACAGGCCGCAGTTTTTAATGCTGGAGTGGTACAGAACCAATGCTCACTACACGAAAATTATGGATGACTGTGAGGAATTATTTAAATTTTCACTGAATAGTCTGAGTGAAAAGAATCTTCCGGTAGATCAGGATTTATTAAAAACAAATTTTCAAAGAGCAACGATTCAAGAGCTTTTTGAAGACATGCTTAAAATTGATATTTTAAATTTTCTGGATAAAAAAGATTTAAAAGAGTTAATTGAAAAAGATTTTAAAGATGTTCCTCTTCCTGTTATGGGTGAAGAGCTTTCTTGGGATGATTATTATTTCTTATTATTCTTAAATAAGATCGAGCCTCATCTTACCAATTACCCTTACCTTCTTTTATATGAATTCCCTCATCACTTAAGCGCACTTTCGACTTTAAAAGAATCTGACCCAAGAGTCTGTGAGCGTTTTGAAATTTAT
>JBEIPV010000025.1:0-29978 GCA_040376855.1 Bacteriovorax sp. | reverse complement strand
TTAAATACATAACTTAGCCAGTTAGCTGAATCTTTTCCACCAGTGGCAAGACCAACTTCTTGAGTTCCATCGTTAGTTGATTGTACTGTTGTTGCTTTAACTCGGCGATATCCACTGATTAGTGTTGAGTCAACACCGAAAGCACCATGCCAATCAATTGGAAGGGCGAATGATGTAGCAGGAACGACTGCTAAAAGGGCAATTGCCATTAATCTGTTCAGAGACATAGTCATGAAATACTCCAAAAAAAGAAGTCAATTAACATTGGAAAGTTTTATCAAAATACTATATGAAATGGTAGTAGTTAAGTCAAAACGAGAAACACATGAAGCAATGGGCAATTCGCATATTAATAGCGCTAGTGATTTTATTCGCATTAGCAGCAGCGGCAGTATTCATCTTTGTCAAAACGACATTGAATGAAACTTCAATCGCGCTATTAGAAGAAAAAATCTCAAAAAGTTACGATCCTTACACCACACCAGCTTCTCCGATCACACTTGAAGAAGGTTCATTAGTAAAGCGCGAAGAGCTTCAGCGTTTCTATTTGTTTACTGCAGAAAAAAACAGTTTTGAAGATTTCATGAGTAGAATGCGTGAAACGGGCGCTTTGTCAGAACTAAAGGCGATCTCTGGTGTCCTGCAGGTTAATCAGGATGTGCATTTCAAAAATCTTATGCCGAATGACTGTGGGGAACTTTATTGTTATCAACACTATCTTCCGTTTGAATACATTCCTTCAATTTTCTGGAAAGGCCTAATTGGTGTAGAAGACCAAAGATACCTCGATCACTTTGGTGTTGATTTAAAGTCTCTGTTTAGGGCCTTAGTCACAAATTTAAAAACCATGAGATACACACAAGGTGGATCGACAATTTCTCAACAGTTGGTAAAAAACTTATTTTTTACCAATGAAAAAACGTTTTCACGTAAATTAAAAGAAATGGTTGTTTCTATTTATATTGAAACACAATTCCCTAAAGAAAAAATCCTGGAAGCATATTTAAACGAAGTTCACTGGGGAGCCCTTCAGGGAATTAAAATGAAAGGTGTCCTTGCAGCTTCATTGTTTTACTTTGGTAAAAAACCTGCCGACATCACTCCATACGAAGGAGCTATTTTAATCGGTTTATTAAAAGGCCCTGGATACTTTCATCCCTTAAAGAAAATTGAACGTCTGCAAGAGCGCGCTCAAATTGTTTATAACAAACTGATTGAAGAAAACTTTGTGGCCAACGATCCATCGGTTATCTGGAATAAAAAAGACTGGGATAATTGGACTGCAAGACTGACAAAGCTAGAAACAGTTCGTTACCACCAATCAATCTGGAGAACCTTGAATGATCAGGAGCCGACACTTTCTAATTATGAAAAGTTTGTTCTTATCCAAAAAGTTGCTGACGTTAAGTCAAAAATCGCAGCTCGTTTTAACGATAAGTTTAATACTGTCGATATCTCGGTAAAAGTTATGCTTGGGCCAATCAATGGCAGCTCTTGGTACAGCTATTACAATCGAGTTGAGAGAAATAAAGAAAAGGCGCTTCATCAGGAAAGACACCAGGTCGGAAGTACGATTAAGCCGATTATTTACAGCATTTTCGAAGATCTTGGCCGCCGTATGGATGATTATGTTTCCACAGATGTCATCACACTAAACTTAAAATCAGGACCGTGGACACCGAGAGAGTCTCATCGAGTTGTTGAACCACAAATTACAATGACTGAAGCTTTGATGAAATCATACAACCGTCCACTTATCAGAGTGGCCAATGAACTTGGATTTCCGGCGATCGAAGAGCGTATGAAAAATTACTTCCCGGACTTAAAAACTCCACTGGAGCAATACCCGTCGGAGTTATTGGGAAGTATGGAATTGAGCATGAGCGAGCTTCGCGATGTGTACGCCAACTTTATTAGAACAGAGTGCGGCAAAATAAAAAACAGTGAGCGCTTCATGGATCAGTCTGTTTTATCTATCTTGAGTGATCCAAACCAGACGACTGTTGAGCGCGCAGTAGATGTTGTTATGCAGAAGCTTCGCTTCTTCGGGAAAACCGGAACGACAAATAATGGTTATGATAACTGGTATGTGGCCTTTGATGGGAAGAATATCACGCTTATTTGGGTTGGATACGAGGGAGAACGTAAGACAAAATCGTTAGGATTATACGGTGCGACCACGTCTTTTGATGTTTTCCAAAATTATTATCGTGATAGAGGGCGCCGTTTCCAACAATTCAGCTGTGATCTTGTGAACTAGCTCTTGCAAAAAAGGGCGGTTTTGATTATATTAAGTTCACAAATGTATTGGGGTGTCGACAAGTGGTAAGTCTGCAGATTTTGATTCTGCCATGCCAAGGTTCGAATCCTTGCACCCCAACCATTTTGTAATCAACTAAGCCATTTATTTTTAAGAGAGGATCTTGTGAAACGAATCGTATTAGTTTCTGGTTCTTCAAATCCATCACTCGCTAACCAAATATCAGATTTTTTAGATGTGCCGCTTGTTAATCCGCAATTAGTTCGTTTTGCTAATGGCGAGATTTTCTGCGAAATCGAAAAACACGTTCGCGGAGCTGACGTCTTTGTTGTTCAATCAACAAGTGCACCGGTTAACGACAATTTGATGGAACTCTTAATTATGATCGACGCTCTAAAAAGAGCATCGGCCGCTTCAATCACAGCAGTTATTCCATTCTACGGATACGCAAGACAAGATAGAAAAGCCTCACCAAGAACTCCAATATCAGCAAAACTTGTAGCTGATATCGTGACAGTGGCCGGAGCAACAAGAGTTGTAACGATGGACCTTCACGCTGGTCAGATCCAGGGATTCTTCAATATTCCTTTCGATAATATTTTTGCTTCACCGGTTCTTCTTCAATACATCAAAAAAGAAATCTTCACTGAGAACTCAGTGTTTGTTTCTCCAGATGCAGGTGGAGTTGAGCGCGTTCGTTTTTATGCTAAAAAATTAAATTCAGAAATCGCCATGATCGATAAGCGCCGTACAGGTAAAAACATTGCGGAAGCGATGAACGTTATCGGTAACGTTGAAGGTAAAGAATGTATCATCATCGACGATATGATCGATACAGCAGGAACTCTGGTTGAGGCCTGCAAAGCGATTAAGAGAAATGGTGCTACAAAGATTTATGCTTGTGCAACTCACGCCGTATTCTCTGATCCAGCGATCAAGAGAATTACAGAGTGCGCAGAACTAGACCGAGTGATCGTAACAGATACAATCCAAATGAGCGAAGCTGCTAAAAAATGCGATAAGATCAAAGTTTTATCGACAGCTGAACTTCTAGCAAAAGCAATTCACAGAACATTCAATAACGATTCTGTCAGCTCGCTTTTCATCTAAGGAAAAGGGCCATGGACCGTTTAATTGTAGGACTTGGAAATCCAGGATCAAAATACCATTACACTCGCCACAATATTGGTTGGGATGTGTTCGAAGAGCTTAGTTTTGCTGGCCAGTTAAAATGGACTGACAAATTCAAAGGGCAGTACGCCGTTTATCAAAACGGTGACGAAAAAATCTATTTCCTAAAACCTCAGACTTTTATGAACCTTTCAGGTGAAAGTGTTCAACCCTTGATGAACTTCTTTAAGATTCCGGTGGAAAACATTCTGGTCGTCCATGACGAACTTGATCTTCCCTTTGGGACCATCGCTTTTAAGAAAGGCGGGGGCCTGGCAGGTCATAATGGATTGAAATCTATTACGGCATTACTAGGTACTCAGGAATTTAGGCGTGTCAGAGTGGGAATCGGTCGTCCGGTACACGGCGATGTTTCCAACTGGGTTCTCTCGGGGTATATAGGAGAGGACAAAGATTTTTTTAGACCCTTTTTAAAAGGGACAGCACAGGCGCTGGAAGAATATATCAAATTAGGTTTTGATAAAGCGGCGACCTCATATAGTAAGAAAAAAATTGTTTAATAATTAATAAGGGAATTTTATGGCATTAAATTGTGGAATTGTTGGTCTTCCAAACGTTGGTAAATCAACAATCTTTTCAGCGATCACTTCAGCTCCTGCAGAAGCAGCGAACTACCCATTTTGTACAATTGAACCAAACGTAGGAATCGTAGCAATGCACGACCCTCGTATGAAACAAATCGGGGATATTATCGGACCTGAAAAAATGATCTATACAACTGTAGAGTTCGTAGACATCGCTGGTCTTGTTAAAGGTGCTTCAAAAGGTGAAGGTTTAGGAAATCAATTCCTAGGTCACATCCGTGCAGTTAATGGGATCGTTCACGTTGTACGTTGCTTCGAAGATGGAGACATCATCCACGTTCACGGAAAAGTTAACCCAAAAGACGATATCGAAACAATCAACCTTGAGTTAGCGTTTGCTGACTTAGAAGTTGTTGAGAAGAAACTAGCTAACATTCCAAAGCTACTTAAGTCTCAAAATAAAGATGTATTAACGTCTGCAAAAATTCAACTTCCACTTCTGGAAAAACTAAAAGTTGAACTTGAATCAGGAATCGCTGCTAGAAACTCATCTTTATCAGATGAAGATAAAGCTGCTGTTGAAGACCTAAACCTTATCACTATGAAGAAAGTTATCTATCTTTGTAACGTTGATGAAGAAGGTCTAACAAAAGATAATGAGCACGTTCAAGCTGTAAAAGCTTACGCAAAAGCTGAAAACTCAGAAGTGATGATCCTTTGTGGAAAATTAGAATCAGAAATTGCTTCACTTGAAACTCTTGAAGAGAAAAAAGAATTCCTTGATGCTGCTGGTATCACAGAGTCTGGTTTAGATAAACTAACTCGCGCTGCTTACAACATGCTTGGATTAAAAACATACTTCACAGCTGGTGTTAAAGAAGTTCGCGCATGGACTTTCCATGACGGATTCAAAGCTCCTCAGTGTGCTGGTGTTATCCACTCTGATTTCGAGCGTGGATTCATTAAAGCGGAAGTTTTCCACTTTGATGACTTAATTAAATTCGGTTCTGAAGCGAAAGTTAAAGAAGCTGGAAAATTCAGAGTTGAAGGAAAAGAATATGTAGTGAAGGATGGAGACATCATGCACTTCAGATTTAACGTTTAATAAAATTATTATGAAAGGCCGCTTTGTGCGGCCTTTTTTATATCAGAAGCACATGCCTCAAAAAATTCTTCTCTTCATTCCAGGTTATTATGGTTCAATGCTTAAAGAAAAAAGCACTGGAAAAATCCGTTGGGCGAAAGCTTCAAATTTTCTTTTAAGCCAAACTGGTTTATCTCAAAGAATTCCAGGAACAGAAATCGGCGATGATAATGAGATGGAAATAGATGGCGTTTTAAGAAACGTTTTAATTCTTCCTGCACTTTGGGATGTAGATTCATATGGAAAAACTCTAAAACAACTTAATCAATTTGCCATTGATCATCAGATGAGTTTAGTGACGGCCCCCTATGATTGGCGCGAAGACTTCAATAAATGCCTCAGTACAATTGATCAAAAAATTAAAAGCTTAAATTTAAGGCCAGAGGACGAACTCTATATTGTAAGTCATAGTATGGGCGCTCTTTTAATGGCCTACTACATTCGTTACGGTGCTCAGGATGTCGAAAGTGCTGTTGAGAATTGGGAAGGACTAAAGCAGATTAAAAAGGCCGCTTTGATAGCTCCTCCTTTGCATGGACTTATGATTCTATTTAGAGATATTGCTGATGGAACAAGGCAAGGGTTTAATAGGTCACTGCTTTCAGGTCTCGATTATTCTACTTTTAAGTCAACTTATTTTTTTCTCCCACCAAAGGGCGAAGATATCGCTTTAAATGAATCAAAAGAAAAAATTGCTCTCGATATCCACGATATCAACAAATGGGAAAAGAATAAGTGGGGACCATTTAAATTCGCCAAACCAAATGAAGTAAAAACAGTTCATACTTTTGTTCAAAATCTCATGACTCGTTCTGAGAAATTTCATGCATTGTTGCGAGCGCCTATTAAAAATCCTCCTCCTAAAAAGCTTCCTATGCTTCATATGAGAGGTCTTGGACATGAGACTAAGGAATACGCTTCTCTTAAAATGAAAGATAGTTTGTTAACTTATTCTTTTGATAAAGAAGGACAGGTTGATGGGGATGGGACTGTAACCATTAGATCAGGAGTGCCGTTAGAGTATTTCAAGGCCCTGGATTTCACAACGATAGATACAGGACTCGGGCATTTGGATATTTTAGCTTTACCCGAGTCACAAATCATTATTCAAAACTTTCTCAAAAAATAATTATTTTACAGAGCTAGAAACTTTAAACGACTCATTAATCGGCGTCGTTAACACTGAGCGATTTTGAAGAAGAGAATAGAAAAATTTATTTCTATAAATCAACTTTACATAGTTGCGCGTTTCTTCAAAAGGGATAGATTCAATGGTTGCCAGAGGATCATCATTTCTAAAGATCTCTTTTTTCCAACGATCAATTCTATTTTCACCGGCATTATAAGACGCCAGAGTATAAATCAAGTTTCCATCAAATCTTGTTAATAACTGCTTTAAATATTTCGTTCCCAGCATAACGTTAGTCTTTGGATCGTTTAAATGAGTCAACTTGATCTTGCGGTTAAAGCGTTTTGCTGTGGCCGGCATTAACTGCATTAGACCTTTCGCCCCAACTCTTGAAGTGGCCATCGGGTTAAAGGCTGATTCTTGCCTAATCAATGAAATAACAATTAAAGGATCGAGATCTTCAGAGTTCTTTTCAATTAAGCCCATGTAGCCAACCGGAAAAATGTATTTAATTAAACGGTAGTTTAAGCTCAGCGAATTTTCACCTAAAGAGTCCTGGAAAATTTTAAACGAATTAATATATTTTTCCTGAGAGTGAAGCAAACGAACCAGGTTTAATACAATAAACTCTTTAGATTCATTAACTGTGACGTTTTTTGCAAAGTCTTTATCTTTGAAAACTGCCAGTTTATCCATTGATTGAACATGGCGGATTTCAAGCGTTGCAAACCTTTCATGTTTTAGCGCGTTCCAAACGGCCAGACGTTTTAGAGCATCTTTTAACTCTTCACTTGTGACATCCATTTTGAATTCTGCCGGTGAATTCTTAGAGATAAGTTTTGCTAGGATGTCTTCTTCACTCATACCTTTATTCTGGCTGGCAATCTCTTTAAGTGAGATGATTGAGTAAAAAGAATAAGGAGATGAGTTAATAATCTTATTAAAGTAAGTGTTGGCCTTTTTCGTGTCGCCTGTTTTTAGTAGAGCAAAAGCAATCCAGTACTGAAGTTTTGAATCAAATGAATCAAAGTTTTTTTCCATGTTGAATTTTTCAACAACAGCTTTCATCGACTTATAGTCTTTATTAATCAAATGTGGCCATAAAAGATAAAAAGTCGCTTCAGACATTTCTTCTTTAGGTGCAACCGCACGTGCAAGTGTGAAGATCTCAACAGCGTCGTTATCGCGGCCTTTATAGTAGAGAGACTTGGCAGCAAGAGTTGTTCCTACCCAAGCTTTTCTCTCATCGATAAACTTTTTATTTTTACTGTAAAAATTTAAGGCCGCAATGATTTGCCCTTTGGCCGGAACAAATTCACCCTTTTCCGTAAATTCTTGTGAGTCTTTAATCAGGCGAGTGAATTCTTCCTGGAAAAAAGTCGAAGAATTGTTATCTAGATGCAAGTTGTTTTGTAAAAAACTATTTAACTGCGTGCTGACATGAAGATTGACTAAGATGGCCGAAGTGGGTTTTGTTTTAAGATCAATATACTTAGAAATAAGGATATCTGAAACTTTAGCGTGCTCAGTTTTATTATTTTTAAAGTGTTTCAAGAAAGCAGAAACTTCAGTCTGGTTTTCACCTGTCACATAAAAAGATGAGGCGTCTTTTAAGAAATTTAAATCTCTGCTTGATAAGTTCATTGTTGAAGAAAGTTTTGTCATGTTCTTTAGGAACAAGTAACGACAGTACTTATCTAGCGTAATATCCATTCTGTGAGCAAGGCTTTCCGTGAACTCGTTAACCGGACGAGATTGAATAGCACAGTTCGTATAAAAGCTATCTTGGTCATTGATCTTTGAAATAAGCTCAAGACGATTGATCATCTCATCAAGATGACTGAAGGATTGTTTTTTATTTTTATATGCAACAAACTTTGCAACACTAGATTTTTTTAATTCATTTTTTGATAGATCAGTATAAAGCGCAATAAGCTCTTTTCCGATTTCCATATCAACTGGAGAATAGTTAAGTTTGAATGGCACATCGTCGGCCATCGCAATGGATGCAAAATTTAAATTTGGATTTGCTAGCGCCACAGAGATGTAGCAAGTAGTGATGGCCGCTAACGTAATTAGCCTTAAAATAAAGACCTCCATGTCTATCCAGGAACCTAGCTCTTGTTAGTAAATCTCTCTTGAATTTCTGAGAGACGCGAAGAGATTTCATTTAAAACGACTCGTTTATCATCCGGAACCACGAGGCTTAAATTATTTATGTATGAATTGACTTCGCTTAGATAGACGAGATCGTTTTTGTACCCGTCTTCTATATATTCAATAGTATCATTTAAGTCGTCGGCTACGTCCTGGAAATAATCTCCCTTTCTGAAAAAAAGTTTTCCCGGGTTAAATCCTTCACGGATTGAACGTAAATGTTTTTGTAATTTATAAAGCGGACCAGCAATTCGGTGAGAAAAAAAGATGCATCCAAAAAAAGAAAGGATGGCAAAACCAAAATGAAGCCCTGTTAATAAAAGAATTAATAGGTCGCGTTTTTCGCTATAGTACAAAGCAATTTCAGGGTTTTTAAGCGCGAAATTGGCGCTGATCGCACTTAATAATACATAGATAGTAAAAGGATAAATAAGTCCTGTTATGAAAACCAAAACAGAAGCGTAAAAACTCAGCCTGTACTGGAACTTAGGATTAATTAAATATATTTTTCTACTATAAGACACGAGATCCCCTGGAACCTACAAAATGTACTTTCATTTTAGTGTAAATCGGCGTTGTCTCCTAGGAAAATATGAAACGGCAGGACAATTGTTGACGAGTGCCATCGGCCAATTTTTAGCAATTTTGAATTCTTTAATAATCGCGTCGGTTCAGGTATAAATGCAGAGGTAAAAATAAAATTCAAAGGGCCGAATATGAGTAACGAAAATATCCTAAATTCACTCAAAGTTATTGTTAATCCAAACACTGGAAGAACTCTTCAAGAAGAAGGAAGAGTGATTGAAATAAAAGCTGACCAAAATGAGCTGTTATTTAAATATAAGCGCGATGGGATCACTCCTGAACAAAAAAGAGCTATCGAGACCATCATTGTAAACATTGCTGCTCCAACGTACTCGGCAGATAAGGTCACAGTTCTTACTGTTTCAGAAAATTCGGCAGACGTTTTTGCTGGAAAGACATTTACAAAACCTGAAGCAAAAGCAGCGCCTGCTGCTCAAATTAAAACAGGGCATGGACCTGCTGGACAAAATAAGAAGCATGTTGCCGGTGCTAAAAAAGTTATTGCCGTTTCTTCATGTAAAGGTGGAGTTGGTAAATCGACAGTGTCGGTTAACTTAGCTTTCGCACTTAAAGCTCAAGGTAAAAAAGTTGGATTACTGGATGCCGATATTTACGGGCCATCAATGCCCATGCTTTTAAATCAAAGAGGCGCAAAACCAGGAGCTACTCCTGAGAAAAAAATTCTTCCAATCGATGCTTATGGAATTCCATTCATCAGTTTCGGATTATTCATCAATGAAAAAGATCCTGTTATCTGGCGTGGTCCAATGCTTGGTGGGGTTTTAAATCAATTTTTATTCGACGTAGCTTGGGAAGGATTAGACTATTTAATTATCGATCTTCCTCCTGGAACAGGTGACATGCAATTATCAATGATCCAGGCAACTGACATTGACGGAGCGATTGTTGTTTCAACTCCACAAGACGTAGCAGTTCTAGATTCAATTAAAGGTCTGAGTATGTTTAATCAGGTTAAAGTTCCAATTCTTGGAATGGTAGAGAACATGAGTTACTTCGTTCCAGATGATAACACTTCTAAGAAGTATTATATTTTCGGAGAAGGCGGAGTTAAAAAAGCAGCAGCTGAATTAAACGTAAACCTTTTAGCAGAAATTCCACTAGAGATTGCTCTAAGAGAAGGATCTGATAAAGGATTGCCATATATGAACGAAAAGAAACATGAAGGCCGTCCAGTTTGGAATGCTTACATGAATCTAGCGAAGAACATCGATTCATGTTTCAATACACCGACAGAAGAAGGACAACCAAAAGGTTTTTTTAAAAGACTTTTTTCATAGTCTCAACATAAGATAGAAGCATGACGAACTTGATTGAAGTTTTAAAAGAACAGGCCTCATTTGGATTTACCGGAAAGGTGAATGTTCTCTCTAAAGAGAACGGCCAGTTCTTAGGTGTGATCTATCAACAAGAGGGCATGATTGTCGGAGCTACGGTAAAGGAGCTCAAAGGCAAGAAGGCCCTTTTGAAAATGATCTTTGATGATGTTGAATCTAATGAAAATTTTAAATTCATCGTCGAGCCCGAACTTCTGTCTCCTGAGAATATAACTCTTAAAATTTCTTTCGAAGAGATTAGGAAAGAGGCCCAAGGTCACTTTCAGGAATACCTAAGCGCGAAGAAGCTTCGTCCGGCCCCTCATTTAAAGCTGGTGATTGACCCGGAAATTATCGTGTCGGTCGACGACATCACCCCTCAAGAATTCGATGTATTAAGCGTGATCACTGAGTGGTGCAATGTAAGTGATATCTATAAATACAGTAAGTTAATGGATTTTGAAATCACCCATGCCCTGGTGTCTTTACGTAAAAAAAGAGCAATAAAGGTATTCCAAAATTAAGAATTCCCCAATAGAATTTCATAGTTTTTATTAAGTTACACTGGAGTAATTATGAAGAGCCAAACACACAATCAAGGTGAATTAAAAGACCTAAACATTAAAGTAGAAAAGGAAGTTGTTGAATCATTCGAAAGAATGACAAAAACTTCAGGACTTCCATTAGCTGACCTAGTGGTTATTGCTATGAAGAGATACCGTTCATCTCACTCAGACTGGGATGTTAAGCCTACGAAATCAGAATAAGACCAAACTTTTTACACCTGGCCGTAATATGTAAATATTATAGCCAGGGTGTTTAAAACCTACACAGCAGCCTATCAAATCCTTAAACAAATCTATCTAATTACAGCTCTTTACCCTTAAAAACACCCGACTTTTGCGTTTCGCGATGTGGCATACTCGTTGCAACTTAAACCTCAAACAAAGAAGGGGAACGGTTATGACAGTATTAACATCTAAAAAGGCCATCATCGTAGCACTAAGCTTAGGCTCAGTAGTACTAGCTGGAACAATTAAAGATATTAACTCACGTACCGTAAATAAGGCACACCAGGAACTTGAAGAGATGGTACCTGTTGAAAGAAGCCTTGCCTCTGAAGAACAGACAAACAGTCAACGTATCGCTGTTATGAGAGTTTCAATGAACGAAGCTTTCAAAATTGATGGTGAGTGGGAAGTTACAAGAATCATCGGTGCAGATGAAGTTGTTACATATGATAAAGTTAATAATCCTGAAGACGCTAACAAAACAATTAAAGTTCCAATGAAGCTTGTTGGAACTTCAGAAGTTATGATTAACAATGATTCAGGTCTTATTTATAAAATCTCTCTTCTTTCTGATTTCGGAACTATCGCTATCTATAAAACGATTAACGGTGGACAAGAAATTCTTGAAGCAAAGAGAGTAAAGAAAGTTGCAAAAACTGAAGCAGCTGTAAGTGAAGAAGTTGAACTGGTTCTTGAGAGAGCACTTAACCAAACTAAGTCTAATAAGATTTTAACTGGTTCAGAAGTTTCTGGAGAGATGACTTTAACTAAAGGATCAATCGAAGGATTAAGTGTTTCACTTACAAATACAAATGGTGAAGTACAAAATATCGAAATCTCAAGCGCACAACTTATGGATGGTGGATCATTCAAAGCTGACGTAGGTGATGAAGAAGTAGCTGGTGTTGTGTTCAATAACGGTAAAGATGGATACAGACTGTCTTTCGTAACTGGGCCATTAGCTGGAGCAATGCTTAACTTCGTAACTAAAGATGCAATCGATGAAATGCAAGATAAGACAAACGAAATTAACGAAGACTACATTACACCAGATCCAATCGCTGAAGTTGCTCAACAAGATGCAATTGAAGAAAGAAGAGCAGTAGCTGCAGACGAAAACTATGAGCCAGTAAGAATCTTAAGTGCTGACGAAATTAGAGAAACTGCAGAAACTCAAGGATTTGCTTTCTAAATAAAAAATGAAATTATGGGAAAATAAAAACCTCGCGAATGCGAGGTTTTTGCGTTAGAAATATTTCTAATGAAAAAAACATACGATTTTAAATTCAACTCGCAACTACTACCCGAAAATTTTCCGCGTGAATTTGATGCTCATATTTACTTTGAATCAATTGATCTGGCCGAGGCGACAATGCTTAGAGATAAGATCAAAACGACATTCAAAGATGCGACATTTTTCGTGGGGGATATGTGTACTGAACCTATAGGACCACACCCATTGCCTATGTTTGAAGCTAATTTTCCGATGGAGCATTTCACGGAAGTTGTTTTATGGCTAATGAAGGAAAGAGGTGGATTTAGCGTTCTCGTGCATCCACTGACGGGAGATGATATTTATGATCATACTCAAGGGGCCATGTGGTTGGGAAAATCAGTTCAACTTAAATATGATGTTTTATAATTTTATTGATTAGAAAAAACAATAAAACCACCGATGAAAAAAATAAACGCGACAAAAAGATAAAGACTTGGAAGTTTTCTCGCCCGTACGCATTCAAAAATGCCAGCGAACATAGGTCCGGTTACAGTTACAGAAGAAACAACACTTAATTGTCCTTTTGAGACAGCAATTAGATAAAGCATCAATGAACAATACGTTCCGCCTATTGATCCAATAACAATTTTGATTTTCTCATTTTTAGTAAGATCACTCCAGGTAGGTTGAAAAGAAATTCGTTCAGGACTCTTACGATAATAAATGTAGTTAATGACAAAAAAGCCTAAAACAGCACCAATACATCTTATGGCATTGACTTGAGCAGAACTTATATCTGGTGTTGATTCAAAACCATATTTCGTCATAAAAACGCCTACGGCGTCTAACAAAATAGCGATGAGTCCCAGAAACATCCCACGCAATTGCCACGAGCCACTTTTTTTATAACTCTCCAGACTGATAGTATAAAGACAGCACAACATGAAAATCACGCCAATGAAATTCAGCATAGAGAAGTTCTGGCCAAAAAAATAGTAACCACCAATTCCTAGAAAAAAAGGCTGTAGGCCAAAAATCATCAGCATTCTTGAAGCACCAAGATCTTTCATTGCATGAAGCATGAAAATATCACCGATCATAAGACCGATACAACCTGAGCTTACTAGTGCAATCAATGTGTGAATGCTTGGAGTAATCCAATTATTAAGAAGTAGAATAGTGACCCAAAAAGCAAGGAGTGCAACGAAGGCCTTGAAGGTGTTAACCCAAAAAGGAGAAATTTTACGAGCGAATTCAGTGAAAATAGTGCTTGAGTAGGAGAAACAAAGTGTCGCACCTAAAGCGTAAAAAAATGGTGGAATATTTTCAAACATAGCTTCTTAAAGTGTAAAAAAGGCTCCCGAAGGAGCCTTTTTAATAGCCGAACTCTTAATATGGAGTTCAGCGTTTTAATCATTTCATTGCGAAGTAAAAATGCAACTGTGGTTGCATTTTTTCGGCTATTTTCCTAATAGAGCTTTAAATTCCTGAGTCATGATCGGAACGATCGTGAATAAATCACCAACGATACCATAATCAGCTTTTGTGAAAATCGGAGCATCTGGATCAGTGTTGATCGCAACGATAACTTTCGACGTTCTCATACCAGCTAAATGCTGAATAGCTCCTGAAATACCACAAGCGATATAAAGTGATGGAGCAACTGTTTTACCAGTTTGTCCTACTTGCATAGCGTGTGGAGCAAATCCTGAATCTACTGCAGCTCTTGAAGCACCAACTGTTGCTCCAATAACTTCTGCCATTTCATCAAGGATTTTGAAGTTAGCTGGATCTTTCATTGCGCGACCACCAGAGATGATGATGTTTGCTTCAGTTAAGTCTAGCTTTTCAGATGCACCTTTAACGATGTCTTTAATCATAGCTCTGATTGCACCAGCGTCTACTGCGTCTTCTTTTGCAGAAGCAGCACCAGATGTTGGGTTTGCGTTTATACCAAGAGCGTTTGGTCTAACAGTTACGAAATGAGGCTTTGGCCCTGTTAGTTCAACTTTCGCGAAACACTTTCCAGCAAATAGTGGACGAGTTCCAGCGAATTTATCACCTTCCATAACAAAGTTTGTTACTTCAGATGCCATACCAGCGTCGAACATAGTTGCAACACGTGGAAGAAGATCTTTACCTACTGAAGTTGCTCCAGCAAATACGTAATCGTATGCACCCGCTGAGATGAATCCCTTAAGAGCGTTTGCGTATCCTTCTGGAGAATACTTATCTAAGTTAGCACCCTTTAGAGAGTGAACGTTAGCAGCTCCGAATTTTGCAAGGTCTGCGATAGCTTCAGACGGAATTGTTCCGATTGCTGCTACATCAACAGTGTGTCCTGCTAATTTTCCTAAAATTTCTAATGTCACACCTTTAACATGTGATCCGTGAAGTTCTGTGAATACTAATATTTTTGCCATAAAATCCTCTTAAAAATTAATTATAAAACTTTTGCTTCAGTTCTTAATAGACCAACTACTTCTTTTACCACAGCAGCTTGTTTAGCAGCGTCTGTTGCATCGAATTTCTTTCCAGCTGGTTTTTCTGGTGGAAGTGAGAACCCCGAGTACTTAACTCTTTGGTCAGCATCCGTTACACCAACGTCAGCAAGAGAAAGAGTCGTTAAAGGCTTCTTCTTAGCTTTCATGATACCTGGAAGAGAAGCGTATCTTGGAGTGTTGATCCCTTTGTTACAAGCGATCATTGCTGGAAGTTTCACACCGTAGATTTCGATTGCTCCACCTTCAACTTCACGTTTTACAGTGATGTCAGTAGCAGACCCTTCGTAACCAACAACAACTGAAACCGAAGGAACGTTTAACATTGTTGCAAGGATTTGTGGAACTTGAAGACAATCGTCGTCGATTGCTTGTTTACCAGTAAGTAGTAGGTCTGGAGTTTTTCCAGATTTTTCGATCGCACCCTTTAGAGCTTTAGCGATCATATATGAATCAAGATTGTCTGGTGCTTCAACAAGGAAAGCATCGTCAGCTCCCATTGCCATTGCTGTTCTTAGTGCTTCTGTATCTTTTGATGATCCAACTCTTACTACAGTAACAGTTGATCCAGCGTTAGCTGCTTGAACAAGAAGAGCTTGCTCAACAGCGTATTCATCGTATGGATTCATGATCCATTTGATTGAATTAGTTTCGATAAATGATCCATCCGCAGTTGGGATGATCTTTGTTTCAGTATCAGGTACTTGTTTTACGCAAACGAAAATATTCATATGTTAGCTCCTTGAAAATATTTCTTTAGCAATAACTAAACGTTGTATTTGTGATGTCCCTTCGTATAACTGGATAAGCTTAGCGTCTCTCATGATTTTTTCAACAGGGTACTCTTTGCTATATCCATAACCGCCAAAAACTTGTACTGCATCCGTAGCAATTTGCATACACGAATCAGCTGCGAAAGCTTTCGAGTATGAGGCAAGTTGAGTGTTTGGCTGGCCGTTGTCTAAAAGCCATGCGGCCTTATGAACTAATAGTCTCGATGCTTCAATTTTCATTGCCATGTCAGCAATCATAAATTGAATTGCTTGATGGTTTGAAATTGGAACATTAAATTGAATGCGCTCTTTAGCGTATTTTACAGCGTGATCATAGGCACATTGAGCTCCACCAACAGCACTTGAAGCAACCATTGGACGTGAGTGATCAAGTGTCTTCATGGCAATTTTCCAGCCTTGATTTAATCCACCTAAAATATTCTTTTTTGGAATGCGAACGTTATTGAAAGTCATAGCGCGAGTGTCCGAACAACGGTGCCCCATTTTATCTTCTTTCTTTCCGATCTCAATTCCAGGAGTTCCTTTTTCGATAACAACGGCCGTGATCCCTTTATGTTTTAGAGCAGGATCAGTTGTTCCGTATAAAACGTATAGATCAGCATAACCAGCGTTCGTAATCCACATCTTGTTACCGTTAATGATAACGTCGTCGCCATCTTCTTTGATTGTCGTTTTTAATCCACCTGCATCCGATCCATTTCCAGGTTCAGTTAAGCAGAAAGCGGCAATCTTATAACTTTGAGTAAAAGGAGTTAAAAATCTTTTCTTTTGTTCATCATTTCCACCAATCACAATTGGAAGAAGGGCCAGGTCATTGGCCATGATTGCTGTGTTCATTCCCATACAACCGTAAGCGAGTGCTTCAGTGATGATCATTGAATCAACAGCAGTGAATCCATTTCCGCCGTATTCTGTTGGAATGCATGTATTGATTAGACCCAGCTCCCATGCTTTGGTTAGGATCTCCATTGGCATCGTTGCTTTTTCATCAAACTCTTGCGCTTTAGGCATCATCTCGTTGCGTGCGAATTTCATCGCGAGATCTCTAATCTCGATCTGATCGGGCGTTAGGCTAAAATCCATCGAATTTTCCTTTGTGATCTTGAAGAAGTTTGATCTACCTAATTATACGAACTGAAGATGATTTTGGTCAATCAAGAAATAGGATTTGCAGCCGGATCGAAGGTAAAATTGAACGAATGTTTTTTTTGCAAAGTTTTAAAACCGGGCAACTCAGATAAAGGCAACACAACAAAGCTTCTTTCAAATAATCTTGGGTGAGGAACGATTAACTTTTCGCTCTGAATCTTTAAATCTCCCCAGAAAATCATGTCGAGATCGATAATTCTAGGCCCTTTAGGGATTAAACGATTTCTTCCCATCAGAAGTTCAGTTTCCAAAAGAAAATCCATTATAGACTCAGGAGAGGACTGAGGGAGCTCATATTCTAAAACCTGATTATAAAAATCTGGCTGATTAAGATAGTCCACTGCAGGGCTTTCGTAGATTTTACTTTCTGCAATAAAAACTAATTTTTTTGATAAATGTATTTTAGCAAGATCTAGATGAGATTTGCGGTCGCCAATGTTGGATCCTGTCGCAATGAAAAGTGACATAACTACGGCTTATTGGATGCAGGAAGTTTTTGTTGTTGTTGATCGAGTGTACTGGGAATGGTCTGCTGATTTTTTATCCTTTCAAGTTCTTCAGCACTCAAATCGCTTCCAGTGTACTCACGGACGTAAGAATCAACGATAGTTTCCGGGTATTGAACAGGCGGACCCTTAACTCCACAAGAAGCGAATGTTAAAAGCAGCATAAAAAAGAATAAGATTTTAGAATTCAAGTGTAAGTCCAGCATTGAGGATGTCAGTTCCCAGGTCTGCACGGATAAACCAGCCCGGTACAATCCTTTTTAAAACAGTGACGCCAAAAATGACAGAACTTTTCTTTAAATCATCAACCAGGCGAAGTTCTTGATCGAGTTCTTCTGCCGTGCTTTCGCCATTATCTACACCGGCACCAGGTGAATTAACATTAATAACCTGATAACCAACATAAGGCATAATGTAGCTATAGAAAGGTGCATTGAAAGTGTACTTCATTTTACCAGTAAAATTCACCATTCTGGTGTCGATTCCTACACTTGGAAAGTCAGTAATAGTGTTAGTACCAGCGCCTAATTCGGCCCAGATATTATCAGAAAGTTGGTAACCCCATGAAGCATTCATATGAGTGTAGCGCTTTGTTGATCCATCCACATCAAGACCTGAGATCATACCGATTCCGGCAGAAATCAAGTTATCTGTTTTAATCAATCGTTTTGAAGTCTCTTCAAGTGACAGATCATCATCATTTAATGTTGTAGAGTTAAATAGATCTTCTTCGTCTTGAACTTTTGAATTGTTTTTAGCATCAACGGCCGGATCTTTTGGGGTCTTTTCAAGGTTTGAATAATAACTATCGTCACCTTTTAAAACGAGAACTTCTTTTCCAACGGCCATTTGTTTCCAAAGAGAGACGTTGTAAATTTTTACAATTTTAATTCCCGAGAGTTGCTCATCAGTTGTTTTAGCAACCAGGGCACGACAAACCAGTTTATTTCCTAATAGTAGAGAAATAAAGTCACCTTTTGAGAAGGTTTTATTTTCGTTTGTTAAAATAAATATTTTTTTTGAAGGGGCAATAACTTTGATAGTTTCGGCCACTAGGTTCGGAGCATTTTCAGTGCTTCCTGTTTCAATACGGTCTTCTTCTTCAATGTCATCGAGAACATTCTGAGCATAGACGCTTGGAATTGCTAAAAAAATTAGCAGACAAAAAAGGGTGGTTATTTTTAATCTTAACGAAAGCATAGTTCATTCTAAATTCTCATAGGAAATTTGCAACTTAAATAATGACCCGTTCGATAATTCCAGCTTGTTAAACTTTTTTTTTCACCTGCCGATACTCAGATAAACGAGAGGGGACTTTTATGAAAATCGTAACACTTTTAGCTCTTATATTGACACTAAGTTCATGTAGCTTTTCAGACTCTAATAAAGAGGAAGTAGCTGTCCAGCATGACGATTTGGAATTTGCAGTTGATACAATTGCAGATCAACCAGAAGCCGAAGAATTCAGAGTAGAAGAAGGACAAATTGCAGAATCTGTCATTCCAGATGAATACCAAGCACCACCTGTTCAAGAGGAAGTCGCCATGACTGCTCCTGAAGAGCCGGCATTTTCAGAATTTAAACAACCAGATGCAAAAGTTGAAGAATTCCTGGCAGAAGCTCCAGTCGTTGAAAAAATGAAGGAAGCTCCGGCGAGAATCAATATCGAGCCAACACCTACATTTTCAGCTAATGGTCCTATGGAAAAATACAGAGTGCAAAAAGGTGACACTTTAATGATGATCGCTTTCAAAATTTATGGTGACTACCATAAGTGGAAAGATATTAAAGGGTGGAACAAAGATGTTAAGAAAATCGGAGAAGGCGTAGAGTTAAACTATGTTGTTCCAGAACAAAAATTTGGCTGGTCACCGAGTGGTCTACCTTATTTAGTAAGAACTGGTGACACGCTAGGAACTGTGTCTATGGATAAATATGGGACGCCAAAGAAGTGGAGATCTATTTACGAGAATAACCGTCCACTTATTAAAAACCCGAATCTTATTTTTGCTGGATTCACAATTTACTATCAACCAGCACGTAGTCTTGCTTCTGAGCCAAAATAATCTATAATAAATTCAAGATAATATGGTCTTGTAGCTGGCCCTTGTTTATCAAGGGCCTTTTTTTATTATATGAACAAACTCACTCACTTTATCACCATCATCACCATCGCGGGCACATTGAGTGCTTGCTCCATGAACACGAAGAAAAAAACTCTCGACTATACTGGCGTGGGTGTTCTTCAAACCAAAGACTATATTGATCACCTGGCCGCGGCCGGTGGAGATTATCTGGCATTTGAAGAAACAAAAACGATCAAACTTAGGCCAGATACAATTGATTTTTTAGAAAGCACATATGAAAGGCTTGTTTCAAATAATCAGCTAATTTTAAATGTTACGGAAAAGCCGACTTTCTATATTATCCGTCACAAGTCACCTTTCTTATTTTCTTTACCAAGGTCACAGTTCTTTTTTTCGACGGCCTTGATTGAGCGGTATTTAAAAAGTGAAGAGCTTTTTGTTGCGGCCTTTGCAGCAGAAGTTATCAGAAGTCAGCGCTATATTTACGAAAAGCAGATTATGCTTCCCTTGGGTTATTACAGTACTGAGAAAATGATCAGTCTTACTAAACTCAAATTTGATACCAAACAACAAGTCAGCGAATGGACCTATTTTGTTTTAAAGCGTGCAGGTTATGATGCTTCTGCGTATTTGAACTGGATTCAGATTCAAAACAGAAACACTCTGGACTTTGCGATGTACCTTGGGGATTCCATAGGGATTTCCAAAGAAGAACATCTTTTCAAAAACTTCATGACCAAACAAGGAGTCATGGGGGTTGAGAAAAGATTCAATGAAGCGAACTCATCTAAAAATTTTTATAAACTTTTAAACAATGTTGCGAGCGGAAAATGAAACCAGAACAATCAGAAAGAATTCTTGTCGAAGAACTTTTCAAAAAAACAATCAATAAAGATTTGTTAAAAGACGACATGATTCAAAATGTTGAAAAATTAACAGGTGATGCATCGACGAGAAGATACTATAGAATTTTCACTTCAAAAACTTCATATGTAGTTTGCCTTGACGCTCCAGTTACTGAATCACAGGAAGAGCCAACATTCTTAAAACTCCAAAGAGTGCTTCATGCTGAAAATGTCCGTGTTCCTTTAATCCATGATAAAGAATTAACTACAGGATACATTCTGGAAGAAGACCTAGGAGACGTTACTTTTTTAAAAGAAATCTCGCAGATAGATAATCTTCAAGATGAATATGATTTTTATATTAAAGCAATCGATCTAATGCAATCAATTCATAAGATTGATACTAAGAAATACGCTGGGCAGAGTTTTACTAAGCTCGCTTTTGATACCGAAAAACTTTACGCAGAAATGGAATTTACTAAAAAATATTTTTTAAAAATGTATTTAGGATTGGATGTTTCTTCAACACCTGTTGAAATCCTTTACCGTAAACTTTACGAGATGTGTTTTGCTCTCTCAAATGAGCCGAGAGTGCTTGTTCACCGTGATTATCATTCTCGAAATCTAATGATTAAAGATGGTGAACAGATAGTTATTGATTTCCAGGATGCCCGTATGGGAACTCCTTTATATGATTTAGTCTCATTGCTTGAAGATTGTTACTATCAAATCGATGGCGAGAATAAAAAACGTCTAATTGAGTACTATTACAATACTTATTTCAAGACATTTGATTCTACAAAAAATTTCGAACAATTTAAGTCTCTTTATGACATGATGACGATTCAAAGGGTCTTTAAGGCCATTGGAAGTTTCGCTTATATCTACGCTGATAGAAAAGACCTAAGATATATAAAGTATATTGGTTACGCTTTTGAAAAAGTCAGAAGCATCATGCTTCATCATGAACACTTCGCTAAAGAGCGCAAAATTTTATCGAGTTTATATTATGCAAATTGATTACGCTTTAATTCTAAGTGCAGGTCTTGGAACCCGAATGGGTGAAATTGGTAAAAAACTACCAAAGGCACTCTGGCCGGTTTTTTATAAAAGCCTGCTTGAATTACAGGTTGATTATTGTCACGACCTTGGCATTAAAAGAATTTTTATCAACACTCACTTTCTATCGGAAGAAATTGAAAAGTATGTTCTGGCAGATAAAAAATTTGAGGATGTGATCATTCTTCATGAAGATCCATTGCTCGATTCAGGTGGTGCTGTTCATAATATGGCCTCACGTGGAGATGTGAATTATTTAGGAAATGTTCTGTTGGTTAATGCCGATCAGTTCTTATTTTTTGATAAACAGTATTTTCAGGAAGCTTTATCGGCCTTGGAAAATTCAAGGGCTGCCCTTTTTGGTATTAAGGTCGAAAAAGGATCAAAATATAATGAAACAGTTGTTGTTGATGACCAGCTTAAAGAAATTAAAAAAACAGATGGTCTGTCAGATTATATCACTTATTCTGGTCTGGGGATTTTAAAGCTTGATGGATTAGCACCTGTGGCAGGAATTACAAAATTTTTTGAAACCGTTGCTAATTATAAAAAAGAGCGTGTGCAGTTTATCGTTCCATCAAAATTCGAATATTGGGATTTTGGAACAGCTGAAATTTATTTCAATAGCATAAAGAACATTTACCAAAACATTATGAATGGTAAAAATGGTTGGTTGATGGAATTTTTAAATCAACACGGAGCTTTAAATGGGAATGAAAATAACTTCTTTAGCCTGGAGTTAAATTCCATCAGTCTTGATAATACCTGTTCTTTTGAAGGCAATAGTATTGTTGGAAAAGGGATTATTCAGCCTCTTCTTTAAAAGAGTTTTTTCTTGTTGGATTCTTCAGTGATGAGTTTAATACAGTCAACTGGACAAACTTCAACACAGGCATTACACAGAGTGCACGACCATGTTTCTACGATATATTGAGTGCCATTTTTTAAAATAGCATTTTCTGGGCAAATAAGGTTGCAGTTGTCGCAAGAAATACAAAGTGTGTTAATTTCAAGATATGGTATCATGGCTATATAATACCAAAATTAGATAAACCAACTTAGTGACGGACAAAATTTCCCTTATGAAAGTTTTAAAAAGAAATTACGAACACCGAAACCTAATTTTGTTTTTGATCTTTTCCTTGGTCTATCTCCAAGCAATTTACTCACTCTCTCGCGGGGAATCTATTCTAAACGTAGAGGCCCTTAAAACTTTCTTCAAAAATCACTACATTATTCTGGCCGTAAATCTTATGACTATTTTTATGGTTGTTAAGATTAAAAAGCACTCTGATAAAATGCTTTTGCTTTGTCTGACAATGATAGCAGGAAAGAATTTTATCATGCTGGCAGCAAGCTTTAATAAGCTTATTCTTGGGTTGAATTTTGTTTACCTGATTTTTGCTTTTTACTTCTTTGTTACCTGGGAGCTTGAGATCGCCAAAGCTTCGTTTAATCCGCTTTTTTCAAAACGCGACCTGGAAAAAGATACGCGCTTTCACCTAAAAGGTCAGATTGAAAATGTCACGGACGGAACTCATGTAGATGTGTTGGTCACAAACATTGATGAGAATGGATGTTTTGCCTTAATTGCTTCAACAAATGATCCAGCTGTAAAGCTTGACTCTTCTGCTCAGTATCGCCTGAAAGCGACCTACGAGGGGATTGAATTCCTTCATGAGGCCGAACTGATTTCTAGTTACGATAGAGGTGTAGGCCTGGAATTTAAACAGGTGCAAAAGGCCGATTACCAACTGGATTGGTCAGATTTGCACAAAGTTTGCCTAGAGCGAGGCCTGTTCAACTAAATACTAAACTTAATCGCCATGCCGGCCGAAAAGCTAGGCATGAATAATGACGACACATTAATTTCACAACTTATTTCTGAAACCTACGTGGATGGCTCTGAAAAAGAACAACCAAGTGCCGTGCTGGATTTAAGAAATTATTTTGAACGTAAACTCAATGAAGTTGAATTCATCTCGATTACTGATTACCTTGCTCAAAACAATCTTGAAATGAGTGAGTTAATGCTTCAGGATCAAACTCAATGTTATCGCCTGATTTATAATGAATCAGTTTTGGATTTTCCAATAAATTGGTCTATCTTTAAAGAAATCGGTGTTGAAGACCTGGTGTATGTTGACCAATCACTAGATCAGGATTTTTTACTAGATATCTTTGCAGAAGTTACAGGCGGATATAAAAATTTGGCCTTAGTAAAAGAAGCTGGACAGGTAAAGATGGTTTATCTTCCGGAAGAAGCATCTAAAGAACATATTCAATGGTTTCGTGGTTTTTTTGAAAAGAAAAATCAGGAAGCAAATCAAGAAGCGGCCTAAGCTTATACTCAGACCGCTGTTAGAAAAATCATTATAGAGCTAAGTAAAAATCCTTCATCATCTTCGCATCTTTTTCAAGATTTGGAGAGTTGCAGATTACGTATCCACGGCAGTCAAAATCTTTAAGCGCACGAAGAAGTTCACGCCAATTAAAGTCAGAGTCTTCAAGGTTAAGGTGCTTTAAATCACCTTTAGAGTTTGAAGAAATCCCAGATAAATGGATGTGCATATTTTGAAGAGCGTTTGGATCTAGTTCTTCTTTTAATTTCTTTAAAACAGTACAAAATTCTTCATACGTATTGTACTCGTTTGTACGAGCAAATAAGTGAGAGAAGTCCATGCATGGAGAACATGAAGAAACTGATTTTGTTAAATCAATTAGTTCTTCAAGAGAACCAAACTGAGAAGTCTTCCCAGTAAGTTCCGGACGAAGTTCAATCTGGATATCAAGACGGTTAAGTCTTTCTTCGATTACGTTAAGAGATTTTTGAACTAGGTCAAAAACATCATAAGGAGAATCTTTCATGTAGAAAGCAGCGTGGAAAGTCATCGATTCAGCTCCACATAGATCAGAGATCTTTGCAGTTTGAATAATACGTTCAACAGATGAGTCGATTTTGTCTTGTTCACGAGCGTTTAAGTTAATGTAGTATGGACCGTGTGATGTAAGAGGAACTCCTAGCTCGTACGACACTTTACGTAGACCAGAAGATACTTCTTCTTTCATACGAACACCGTGAGCGAATTCTAATTGCATACAATCAAGACCTAAAGCGTGTACTTGTTTTACACCATCGATAGGGTTATTTTTTTTCGGAGTAGAGTTCGGAACACCAGCAGTACCAAATAATAGACGTTCGAATTTCATATAGGGCCCCCAAGTAAATTACTAAATCCAGCTATTGTTATCACATATTCAAAAAATACGAGAGACGCGTCGTGAAAAGACCTTTAAAATCAAGCCCTTGTGGTGCGCCACAAAATCCCCACCACTTCAATAAATGCGATTAATGCCTTATAGCTCTCTACCGGATTTTTGTCTATAATTTAACGGTACCAGTGTAAATATGACACCAAAGTAAACTTCATTTAGGGCAGGTTTTTATTTTTCGTTACCGTTATCTTCTATTCATCGTCCTTATTTTCATTATCAGCTGTGCTTTTGCAGGCTTACTTTTTGATTTAACGATGGGCCCATGGGTAGGAATCGCATTTTCTTTAATCGTTCTGGCATTCCTATCCAAGTGGGGAGAGAAGCTGGTTTTAGTTTTTGCAAAGGCCCGATATGTTTCTGATGATGAGTCTCTCATTAATCAGGTGAAGAATTTTAGCTGTCACCTAAATATCAGTGAAGTTAAAATCTACTGGTCAAATGCTTTTGTTAATAATGTTTATTATACTGATTCGTATTTTGGAAAGCCGGCCTTGATCATCGGGAAGAATATCTATAAACAATTCACTCGCAATGAACTCAATAGTCTTATCTACGCCTCTTTATTAAAGATCAAATCAGGTGAAGCTAAGAACAAAACCATGGTCTCTTTGCTCTTCACTGTTTTGTACTCTCCAATGTATATTGTAAGGGCCTTGTTTAAGTCTTACAGGCTTCACCGTAATTTAGAAATTTTCTTTTATCCGGCCTTTAGTTTAAAAACTCTTATGTATGAAAATGAAAAGAACGTCGTGAGTTTTGATGCTGAAGTTGCAAAGATGCAGGGGTTGAAAAAAGACTACATGGGTGCCTTATTTAAAGTGGCCCATATGCCAAGTTTTAATGAAAGAACAGTTGGAGCTCTGGTTTTGGCCGAGTTAGCACACTCAAAAAATTCAACTGAAGATGTTTTAGGAAATGTTCTATTTAAGACTGTTGATATTAAAACGAGAATGAAAGCCTTGAGTTCTAATTAATGAAAATGAAGTTTAAAAAACTCAATATTGATTTGTCGGATTATTATCCGCTCTTGTTCACGCTTATATTTGTAACGATCCTGTTTCAATATCCACTGGCCTCATTTGAATCTATTATCTACGACCTTAAAGTCCGTTGGGATTTCGGCACTAAGCCGACCCCGGAAATCGTTATTGTCACATTAGATGAAGAAAGCGATGACTATTTAGGTGATGTTTATCCCTATACCTATGCCACACATTCTAGATTTTTAGAAAAGATCCTAAAATCTGAGCCTCGAATCATCGATTATTTTGTTAAAATGCCGGAAGTTCCGGATGAAGAAGATGTCTATTTTACTGATTTCAAAACCAAGCTTAAAAACTTTCAAACTGAAGGTGGAAAAGTTAACTTTGGTACTGAGATTGATGAAGTCAAAGGGGAGCAGCTTCCTCCTTTTGCACTTAGAGATTTTAACTACAGCCTTGCTCAAATCAATATCGATAACTTTGTTTTTGCCAAAGATGATGTTGTAAGAAGAGCGATTTTTAATGTTTCAGGTGAAGAGAGCTTGCATCTTGCAACTGCTAATCAATTCCGAACTATTAATAATCAAAGCATTTTAAATGTCCCTGATGTTATTGGAGCTTATTATAACGATGAAGCTGATGCGAACTTTGTTTTATTTAGATACTCAGGCTCACCGGTTTATAGTGAATTTAAATACAAAACAATCCCATTTCATCGCGTACTTGTAGGAAATTACTCTCCGGAGATTTTTAAGAATAAGATTGTTTTAATCGGGCCTAATTACATTTCTCAAAGTGATAATTTTTATCTTACGCCGTTTAACCTGGAAGAGTATAAAGCTCCCAAGCTTATCGTCCATGCTTCAATTATTGATTCTTTTATTCAAAATAAAACCATCAAGGCGCTTCCGAGATCAGTCTCAAATATTATGGCCTTTATTGTGGCCATCGTTTTATCAATTTTAATTTCTAAACTTAAGCCTAAAGACGGATTAATTATCACTCTTTTAGTGCTTACTTCGATCTTGATTATCTCTTATCTGCTTTTTGTCTTTATGGGACTATGGCTTTATACAGCTCACTTGGTTGTAACAGTTTTTGTGGTTTATTATATCTGGATTCCCTTCAGGGCCATTGGCGAGTATCAGCGTCGTTATGCTATCCAGGAAGAAACTAAGCTTTTAAAACAAGTTGAAAAATTAAAGCAAAACTTCCTGTCTTTAATGAGTCACGATTTAAAAACTCCGGTGGCGAAAATCGCAGGAGTTGCGGATAATCTTTACACTCAAAATTCTGGAAATCCAGACATCAGAGAAAAGTCTCAATTGATCATTGATTCAACGAAAGAGCTTAATAAGTTCATTTCATCAATTTTAGATTTAACCAAGATTGAATCGAGCAATTTTGGGCTTAATAAAATTTCAAAAGATATTAATGCCCTGATTGAGAACGTTGTGAAGGATTTAAACTTCAGTGCCAATCAGAAACAGGTTCAGATCAAAAAACAGTTGGCACCACTTTATCCAATTGAAATAGATGTAACACTTATTACAAGAGTTATCTCTAACCTTGTGGAAAATGCCATTAAATATTCAGGCCAGGGCACTATCGTGGAAGTAAATACCTGGGATGATGAAAAATGGGTTTATATTGAAATTAAAGATAACGGCGTAGGGATTCCGGCCGAAGAGCTTTCTAACATCTTTGAGAAGTTTTATCGGATTAAAAATGATGCGAATCATTCAATAAAAGGGACTGGTCTAGGGCTCTATCTGGTGAAATATTTCGTTGAATTGCATGGTGGGGTCATCTCCGTAGACTCAATTGCAGGTAAAGAGACAAAATTCTTAGTGAAATTAGTTAATCAGTAGTTTGTGGAAAAAATGCTCCAGTGGAGCATTTTTATAGTGTAGAATAGAGTAAAAAGGTGGATCGCTCATTGGAGAGTTCCACAAACAAGTATTTTGGATTTTTAGGAGATCGGTATGCATCGTGTATTAGTTGTTGATGATGACAAGGTACTTCAGGATTCAGTAAAGGAAGCCCTTCTTTACCATAGTTTTGCAGTTGACGTTGCCAATAACGGAAAAGAGGCCCTTCACGCAGTTTACAAAGAAAAATATGACTTAGTTGTCATGGACGTAAACATGCCGGAAATGGATGGTATTTCTGCATTAACTGAAATCAAAAAAGTTGATCCATCAGTTATCGTGATTATTTTAACAGCTTACTCAAACGTCAGTGATGCCGTTAAGGTTGTTAAAGAAGGCGCGTATAACTATCTTGAAAAACCCATTTCATCTGAAAACTTAGTTGCGCTTATTAAGCGTGCACTAAAAGCAAGATCATTAGTTGAAACATCAATGTTCTCATCTCCAAGATTATCTCTTGGTGGTGATGATCAATTTGTTGGTGAATCACATGTTATGCAAAAGGTTTTCAATGTTATTGATAAACTTGCAAAAGTTAACACTCCAGTTTTAATTCGTGGAGAGTCTGGTACAGGTAAAGAACTTGTTGCTAGAGCAATTCACTATAATGGTCCAAGAAAAGATGCCAAGTTTGTAACGATCAACCTTGCAGCTGTTCCTGAGAACTTAATTGAATCAGAGCTTTTTGGTCACGAAAAAGGTGCCTTTACTGGTGCTTCTGAGAGAAAGCTTGGTAAATTCCAATACGCTGATGGCGGGACGTTGTTCTTAGATGAAATCGGGGACATTAGTCCAACGATGCAGGTAAAACTTCTTCGCGTGCTTCAGGAAAAAACTTTTACTCCAATCGGATCTAACCGCGATATTAAAGTTGATGTTCGCGTGATTGCAGCTTCACATAAGCCATTTGAAAAAATGATTGCTGATGGGTCGTTCCGCGAAGACTTATTCTATCGTTTAAATGTTCTTCCAGTCTATCTTCCACCTTTACGTGAAAGAAAATCGGATATCCCTTTCCTTGTTGAATACTATATTAAGTATTTCAATAACGTTCACGGGTTAAACATCAAAGGCGTGAGTGATGAAGCTAAAAATCTTTTAGTGAACTTCTCATGGCCAGGTAACATCAGAGAGCTAAGAAACGTTATCGAGCACGCATTCATCATTGAATCGTCTGATATGATCCAGGCACCATCACTTCCATCTAACTTGAAGTCTACATCGGCCACGAAAGTTCCAGAGCCGGATGATAACTCAGATATGATGATCGACGTTGAAGGAATCCAGGATTCAATTTTCGATATGAAGAGTGATGAGTTGACTCGCGCTCCTGATAGCTTCTCATTCAACAATATTTTAAATTCAAAAGAAATGGTTATGGACTTCCAGGTCGCTAAAGACCTTTTCGAAAAAGAGTTTATTGTGTGGGCCCTAAGACAAAACAAAGGGAAGATTAACCAAACGGCACTAAAGGCTAATATCCCAAAGAAAACGCTTTTAAGAAAAATTGAAAAATACGAGATCCATGCCAAAGATTACGTGAACGGTTAGAACTTATGAAAATGATCTATAGAATGTGTATTATGATGTCGGCGATTATTATCGGCGACCAGGCGACAAAAGCTCTGGTACAACAAAAATTTTATCTGGGTGAATCTGTGCCTGTTATCGAAGGATTTTTTCACTTCACTTACGTAAGAAATCCAGGTGCTGCTTTTGGAATGTTTGGTCACTCTGCAGACTGGATTAGAATTCCTCTGTTTTTTGGAGTTCCAGTTATTGCTTGTTTCTGGCTTTTATACCTGATTTGGAAAACGAGAAACACTCACAAGCTTCAGTGTCTGGCCTACAGCTTGATTTTTTCAGGAGCAGTCGGAAACCTAATTGATCGTTTTAGCATGAATTACGTAGTCGATTTTCTTGATTTTTTCTGGAAAACACATCACTTTCCGGCCTTTAATATCGCCGATAGTGCCATTACGATCGCTGCCTTCATTTTAATTTACGAAACTATTTTCGCTAACCAGAAGAAGGACAGTGTTACCCATACTGTTTGAATCACCTTATTTTACTCTCTATGCTTACCCCTTATTTATGGGGCTGGCATGGGGAGTAGGATTTTATCTTACCCGCTATTTATTAGAATCATTCAATCTTGATACGAAACCATTGTTGCCCTTATACGGCGGGGTTTTTGCGACTTCATGGATTGGTGCCAAAGTTTTTTTTCTGATTGTTTCAAGTCAGGACCAAGCTTCTGAGTACATCGTTAATAATTCATTCTGGCTAGGTGGTGGATTTGTTTTTTACGGCGGATTGATTTTTGGATTAGCTTTCTATTTTTTATACTCACTTTGGTTAAAAATATTTCCTTTTGAAGAAAGTAAAATGCTGGTTCCTGGCTTAGTGTTTGGCCATGCAATTGGACGCTTGGGGTGTTTTCTGGCCGGATGCTGTTTCGGATCTCAGTGCGATCTTCCATGGGCTGTTCACATGCATGGAGAGTGGATTCATCC
>JBEIPV010000073.1:0-15577 GCA_040376855.1 Bacteriovorax sp. | reverse complement strand
CTTTATGTTCTCTTTCTATGGACTATGATTTAGGAAATAATAACGAGCTTCTTTTAGAGAGCTTAACTGCAGATACAGACTATTCGTTAAGGTTCTGTGTTTATGATGGTTCAAATCAGTTCGTAGAGGATAAAGTTATTAATTTAAAAACAAATCCGTAGAATATTGCACAGTAAATATTTTTTCTTCAGTCAAAAATTAAGGTGGTAAAATTTACGTTATTTATATTAAATGCTTTCTTACGTTGATAATTCCTGCGCATGAAAACAATCTTAATAATTTTTCTCGTATTTTATTCCATCAACCTTAGTGCAAACACTCGGGCCTTCAACTCTAAAGGCATTGTAGAGCGAACAAAAATAATCAAATTCAACTCTCAACAAATCTCTAAACTCAGGTCAATCATTTATAACTCTGCAGGTAAGATCCTTCCTAGGAAGTACCCTCAGGCCTATAAATATATTTACTCTGTGTTAGAAAAGAAACAGGCAGATGAAGGAACATTATTTTGGTTTGAGAAAGCTGCTCGTATCAATGAGGACGTAGGCTCTTCTTCTTATATGATAAGAAGTTATACAACAATAGGACTTCAGTTAGCAGATCGAGATGTCCCTGATCTCCAAAGAGTTTCAGACAATATCGCAAGGAACGTCTTAACTGATGTGATTGTAAATGGCGGAGTCCTTCCTCTGCAAAACATCCTCGCTCGCGACATCACAGCGGCGATGAGAGTTGGAAACATTAAAGATCTCGCAGGATGGGGTGGTAGTTTTTATTACTGGCATATGCCACTGGTGAATTCTAAAGGTAAATTAATCATAGATCCTTATGGGGTTGAGAATGATGATTACATAACCGTAGGGGATTCAATTCTTCGTAACCGAGATCAGGTGCGACGTTTTGTTATGACGTTTATTTTATGTGTGACCAATACTCCTTATTTGACTGCGCTTTCTGATACTCCGGGATTGTACAGAGCACTTCTTGCTATCGATAAACTTCCAGATATCGTACGCGTTCCGATTATAAATGGCATCAGCGAGATCGATCCAGTTATGGGAAACACTCTCGATCTGCTTCTTAAGGGCCAGGACGAAACAAGATAAAATCAAAAAGGTACCAGCAGACTTGTGGTAGCTACACCGCTATACCACAAGTCTGCTGGTACCTTTTGGGAACCTTTTGGAAGAAGCTTTTGAAATAATTCGTCTTACATCTATGTAATTAGTCAGAGAAAATAAGGACTTAGCCAACTCGAACTCAACCTAAATTCTTGACGATTTTACTCCTTTCGGGTACTTCTAAGTATTCGAATTTAATACTTATTTTCAAACATGGGGTACAGAAATGTTTAGTGAAGCGCTAATCAATTCTCCGATTTACATCGGATTATTTGGTTTAATCATCGCCATCGCTTTTTACGTAAGAGTAAAAGCACAACCAGGCGGAAACGAAACTATGGAAAGAATCGCATCTTACGTTCGTGAAGGATCAATGGCCTTCTTAGTTCGTGAGTACAAGGTTCTTGCAATTTACTCATTAGTAGTTGCTATCGCTCTTTGGTACGGACTTGGTCTTGTATCTGCGCTTTCTTTCATCGCTGGTGCGGTACTTTCACTTCTAGCGGGATTCGCTGGTATGAAAGCTGCGACATACGCAAACGTTCGTACAACTCAAGCTGCTTCGACTGGATCAAAAGCTGCTGCACTTCTAGTAGCTCTAGATGGTGGAGCTGTTATGGGTCTTGCTGTTGCTTCTCTTGGTCTGATTGGACTTGGTTCAATCTACGTGATCTACAGAGACTCAGCTGCTCTAGCAACTATTCTTCACTCTTTCGCAGTTGGTGCTTCATCAATCGCTCTATTTGCTCGTATTGGTGGTGGTATTTATACTAAAGCTGCTGACGTTGGATCTGATATCGCTGGTAAAGTTGTAGAAAACATTCCTGAAGATGATCCACGTAACCCAGGTGTAATCGCAGATAACGTTGGTGACAACGTTGGTGACGTTGCAGGTATGGGAGCTGATATTTATGAATCAATGGTAGCGGCTATCGTTGCTGCTATGGCAATCGCTCTTACTATCCCAGCTTCTGGATTAGCTAGCCTAATCACGACAACTGATGAAGTAGCAGCTCGTCTTGCTGGTGTTACAATTCCTCTTCTTCTATCAGCTCTTGGAATGGTTATCTCAATCGTAGTAATCTTCCTAGCTCGTATGTTTAAGAATTCAACTCCTGCAACTGTTCTAAGAAACGCACTTATCGTTCCACCAATCATTTTAACTATTGCTTCATACGTTTTAGTTCCAATGTTCGGAATTTCTCAAGGTGTAACTATTGCACTTGCTGCCGGAGCTTTCGGTGGTATGTTCATCGGTCTAATCACTGAGTACTACACAGCTGGTAAGCCAATCCGTTTAACTGCAGAAGCAGCTAAAACTGGAGCTGGTACAGGTGTTATCCGTGGTCTTGCTGTTGGTATGGAATCAACTGCAATCCCAATGTTACTTGTAGTAGCAGCAGCGTTCATCGCTGATAAATACTTAGGTCTATATGGTATCGCTCTTTCTGCAGTAGGTATGCTTGCAGGTACAGCAGTAGTTATGACAGTTGATGCTTACGGGCCAATCGCTGATAACGCTGGTGGGATTTCTGAAATGTCAGGTCTTGGAAAAGCAACTCGTGATATCACTGATGAACTAGATGCTGTAGGTAACACTACTGCAGCTATCGGAAAGGGATTCGCTATCGGATCTGCTATCCTTACAGTTCTTGCACTTTTCTCAGCTTTCACAATGGAAGTTAACCACGTAAGAGAAACTGCTGGTCTTGCAAAAATGTCACTTGAGTTAACTTCATCTGGAGTTCTACTTGGTATCCTTATCGGATCAATTCTTCCATGGCTTGTTGGTGCAACTACAATGACTGCAGTAGGTAAAGCTGCTCAGGCAATCGTTGTTGAAATCGCTCGTCAGTTCAACGAGATCAAAGGTCTTCGTGAAGGTAAAGCAGAACCAGAAGCAGGTAAAATCGTAGATATCGCAACTCTTGCAGCTCTAAGAGAGATGATCCTTCCAGGGATGATCGCAATTCTTGCTCCAGTTGTTGTAGGATTTGCAATGGGACCTCAAGCTCTTACAGGGATGCTTGCTGGATCTCTAGCTGTTGGTGCGACTATGTCTCTATTCATGGCAAACGCTGGTGGAGCATGGGATAACGCTAAGAAGTTCATCGAAAAAGGTGGAATTCCAGGTCACCCAAAAGGATCTGACACGCACAAAGCTGCTGTTGTTGGTGATACTGTTGGTGACCCATTCAAAGATACATCTGGACCAGGTGTAGCGATTCTAATCAAAGTTATGTCAGTTGTTTCACTTCTGATTGCTTCTTTGATCGCTACTATTGGCGGGTAGTCTTTAGTCATCTATGATTAAATAAATAGGGCCCACATCGAAAGATGTGGGCCTTTTATTTTAGGCGGTCAAAATGAAGTTTTTTGCTAATGTATTCGTAATCTTCTTTATTTCGTTTGCAACTTATCTTCTCTTAAATGAGAAGGGAGGTTTTTCAAAACGCCCTCATGTAAAAAGAGTGGCTGAGATCACAGGTTCATCTTCAAAAATGATTGGGCAAAAACCTAGCCGCGACCCATTCCCATTTGAAATACAACGCCAGCGAATCAACAGCGAAACAGTTTATAAATTTCAATCCAACGACTCTGGTGAATCTTATGAGCTTGAGGAAAGTGACCTGGATAAATTCGGTGTGCAGCTAATTGATTTCAAGAATGTGAACCGTGACCATATCCGACCAGCAGATATGATCAACGATCACAAGGCAAAACGTTTTTAAGGATTTTTAGTTGTCGCAAGTTTTAAAGGCATGATGAATTTGCTTCCAAATTTTGCTTTAAGAGATTTTACATCGTAGGCCTTAAGCTTTTTCTCAAGGCAAGTTTTCAGTCCAGCATCCAGCTTATTCACTTCATCTGTCGCTTCAGCAAAATCAATCTTGGATTTTGAATTCACTCCAATGGCCAGGCAGACATGGTATTCTTCAGTGCGACCTGCTTTTGTAAATTCTGTATAACAGCTTTGAAGATCAGCTTCTTTTGACAGGTACCAATCTACAGTTCTTTCCTGAAGTTTATTGTGCTCATATAAAGTCACTTTCTTTTCACGGGCTTCATCTCTTTTTGTAATGTAGCCATACGAAGACGCTGAGCAGTTTTTCTTTTCAGAGAATGTTAATGGTTTTGAAGCAACCGGTGTCGGCGCAAACATTGAACAGCTTGCAAGTAGGGCAAGTGCAGAGACCGCAATAATTGTTTTTATAAAAAACTCCTTTTTAAATAAAATCCCAATCAATAAAGTTTACTCCATTATTCTATTTGAAATGGAATAGAAATCAATATTGGAACATATCGGTAATAGGCTGTTTTTCATGGGGAAAAATTGGATTTGTTTTAAATAGTTAATATGGTAATATCGTTGCCATGATTCTTCACCATACGTCAGTTTTTCAAATTTCTTCAAGAAAATCTATCACAGTATAGTTAGGACTGGTCATACCCACCAGTCACCCATGTCAGTTCTCTTTTAATCTTTTTACCATTTAGACTCGGAATTAAAATGAAAGTTTTTTTCTACATATACTTACTACTAGTATTTTGCACTTCTCTGATTTTTTACTTTTATATGCCAATAGGACTGATCTTTTTAGTTCTGGCCATTCCATTGTCACTCATTGGTCTGAGAGATCTTTTTCAGAACTCTCATACTATTAGAAAAAATTATCCGATCGTCGGAAATTTACGTTATCTCCTGGAAGAAATCAGACCAGAAATCAATCAGTACTTTGTAGAGTCTAATACAGACGGAAGGCCATTTAGCCGTGAGCAAAGATCACTGGTTTATCAAAGAGCAAAAAAACAAGTTGATACAATTCCTTTTGGAACTCAACAAAATTTTTATGAAGAAGGGTATGAGTTTGTTAAGCATTCAATGTATCCGACGAAGCTGGACCCAGCACAAATGCGTGTGAACATTGGAAGCAGTCTTTGTAAGCAGGTTTATTCAGCTTCTATTTTAAATATTTCGGCCATGAGTTATGGTGCTCTTTCAAAGAATGCGATCCAAGCTTTAAATGGTGGAGCAAAGTTAGGGAAGTTTGCTCACAATACAGGTGAGGGGGGAATTTCTCCTTATCACTTAGAAAATGGTGGAGACTTAATCTGGCAGATCGGTACCGGATATTTCGGATGCCGTGATGAACACGGAAACTTCGATGTCGATTACTTCAAGTTAAATGCCTTAAGGCCTGAAGTAAAAATGATTGAGATTAAACTTTCTCAAGGAGCAAAACCCGGGCATGGAGGGATGCTTCCTGGATCTAAAGTAACAAAAGAAATTTCTCAAATTAGAAATGTTCCCATGAATAAGGATGTTAATTCACCTCCGGGTCATACGGCCTTTAACGATGCAGACTCAATGATGATGTTTATTCACAGACTGAGATGCTTGAGTGGAGGAAAGCCTATTGGGATTAAGTTATGCCTTGGACATAGTTTTGAATTTGATGATCTGATTAAAAGTATGTTGAAACTTAAATTGTACCCTGACTTCATCGCTGTTGACTGCGCTGAAGGAGGAACAGGGGCTGCACCGTTAGAGTTTTCAAATAATATCGGTACACCAGGAAAAGACGCTCTTATATATGTAAGTGATAAATTAGTCGCATCGGGACTGAAGGATGAAATTACACTTATCGCCAGCGGAAAAATTTCATCTGCTTTTGATATGATTCGTTTAATGTGTCTTGGTGCGGACGTTGTGTATTCTGCAAGATCAATGCTTCTGGCATTAGGTTGTATTCAGGCATTAAAATGTAATACTAACACTTGCCCGACGGGAATTGCCACTCAGAATCCATCGTTGAGTAAAGGTGTTCACGTACCAACAAAAACATTGAGAGTTAAAAACTATCATAATGAAACGATTAAAGTTGTTTCAGAAATGTTAGGAGCAATGGGATTAAAGTCTCATCGCAAATTAAGCCGTGATCTTTTATATAAACGCATTCATGATTCAACGATTAAATCATATGCAGAAATATGTAAGAGTGATGAGGCTAGAACTTAAATAAGTCTATTGAGTTTTGATAAGCACTTTTAAGTACTGTTTCAAGCGGGATGCTTTTTACTTCTGCAATTTTCTCAGCGATAAATGGCAGGTAGTAAGGAGCATTCTCCACTCCACGGTAAGGATCAGGTGTTAAAAATGGTGAGTCTGTTTCAAGCAGAACACGGTTGATTGGTGTGATTCTTAAAGCATCGCGAACATTTTCGGCATTCTTAAAAGTAATGATTCCATTGAATCCCAGATAAAATCCTTCATCGATAGCAAATTGGGCCAGTTCAAGTCCAGAGGTAAAACTATGAATGACGCCTTTACGTTTTAAGGTCGTAGAAAAATTTTTCAGTACTGCAATCGTATCAGCGTCGGCATCGCGCGAATGAATAACAACTGGAAGATTAAAATCGCAGGCAATTTGAAGTTGTTCTTCGAAAGCTTGCAACTGTTCATCACGAGGAGATTTAGAATAATAAAAATCTAATCCAATTTCTCCAACAGCTAAAATCTTTTTATTTTTTTCTTTGTCAGATAAATTTCTAATCACGTGAGCTTTAACTTCAGCATTCCATTCTTTACCTTCGTGAGGATGTAATCCTTGTGTACAGTAAATACTAGGGAATGCTTCAGTGATAGCGATCACTTCATCTAAATTGTGAGGATTCGTCGAAATCGTCATCATCTTTTCAATATTGTGAGCAAGAGTTTTAGTCACGATCTCTTCGCGAGTTGCGGCCTTCAACATGTCTAAGTGAAAATGTGTTTCAATAATAGGTAGTAATGGGATAGGGATTTCGCGACGGGATTTACTCATGAAAACGAGTTTATCATGGCAGAGAAAAAAAAGAAATTTAGGTTTGTATAGGCCTTTGACAGGAATATTGGACATTTATATTTTTAGCACCATTTCGTGAGTAAAGTGTAAGGTTATTCTAACTTATCAATATTATGAGTTTATTTGAGATATTGGTGCAGAGTGGCGTTTGCTATAAGTAAAGCTCCGCAATATCCGATAATTAGCTCATGAGTGTGCTCATTTATTTAACCACTATTTTTTTGTTGATTTCATGTTCGATGCAAATCGATATTGAATCCAAATTTAAAGGACTTTCTTTAAAGGCCAGTGGTGTAAATAGTTATTCTAATCAAGTCAGTGGCTCCATTTCTTTTTTATCAGCATCAAGAGACAATACAAAAATAATTTATGAGTGCTCTTTGAATGGAGCAGCTTTTCAAACATGCACGAGTCCATTTTCATATACAAATCTTTCAGAGGGTGAGCATATATTTAAAGTGCAAGCTCAGTTTTCGGATAACGATATTTCTATAAAAGACTCGCTCACTACTACTTGGGTTATTGATGTAACTCCACCGACAGCGAGTTTTACCTCAACACCAGAAGATCCAAGCAAATTGGCACTTGGTGTTTTTAATTTCTCTGGAAGTGATGGGGCCGGATCTGGAATCGCTAGTTATGAATGCTCTCTGGATTCAGGTGCATTTACAGTTTGCTCTTCTTTTGTTCCCTTTGTTGGACTGACTACTGGTAGTCATAATTTAGAAATGCGTGCTCTTGATAAAGCAGGGAACGCCTCAACGTCAGTTAGTTATACATGGTTAGTTGATCTCGTTGCACCAACTATTAATATAAGTTCTTCCCCAAGTCTGGCCACAATATCTACATCAGCAACTTTTAATTATACAGTTTCAGATGTCGGTGGCTCATCAGTCGGATTAATTGAATGTCGTCTTGATAGTGCGGCATTCAGTGCATGTGATAGCACTACGACTTCGTTCTCATCTTTAAGCGATGGGCAACATGTTTTTTACATGAGGGCCACTGATGGAGCAGGGAATATATCGACACTTCAATACAGTTGGACAGTAGATTTAGTAGATCCTCAACTTAACTCTTTTAGCATCGCTAATGGTGCTACGGCCGTAGGGATTCCTTTAACAACGACACAATTAGTTTCGGTTGCAGGTTCTTCTTCCATAAAAGAAATGCGCTTTTCTGAAGCATCAGATTTTTTAAATGCTGAATGGGAACCTTTTTCTGCAGCTGGAAGTTTTATGCTTAGTCTTACAGGCGGCAGTAAAACAATTTATGCTCAAGTACGTAGTGCCGCTGGACGAGTGAGTAATATTCTTCAAACCTCGGTCACTTTAGACATTGGTGTTCCTCCCATCATTACTGTTACGGCGCCTGCGGCGGGTGGAGTTTATTCACCAGGAAATTCTGTTAATATTGCCTGGACTTGCCAACCAGGATCAATGTCATCACCTCTTGCGACTACACCCATTACGACTATAAAATATACGGTTGATGACAGTACTTCATGGCATACGATTGCTTCAAATTTAGTCAACAACGTAAGTGCGACTGATGGAAATTATACGTGGACCCTTCCAAGTCTTTCTCCTACAAACCAGCCAATTACAACGAACTCGGCCTTTAAAATAAGCATCTCTTGTCGTTCATCATCAGGAGTTGTGAGCAATGGAATGTCACCAATTCAAAACTCAGTCTGGAAAATTTTTGCTGGGGAGCCGGGAAATATTGCAGAAGGTGTACATATTGATGCTGCAGATTTAGGAACTCTTAGAGAGCAAGAGCAATCGTTGGTCTCTGATTCTAAAGGATATATTTACTACACTAAGGGGCACGGCATTTCTCGCATTGATCCACAGTCAGGTTTGGTTTCCACTTGGATTGGTGATCTCTACTCTAGGACGTGTGATGCGAATAATTTAAAATTTATTGCACCAGAAGTTGTTGGAGTTACTCCTAACGATGAGATTTTTATCTTCAGTTTTCAGTGTTCGACAATAACGAAAGTTAATACTATTACGAAGTCAGCAATCTGGACAAAACAATTGCCGACCCTAGACATCTATTCACCGACAGGGGGAGTTCAGAAAAAATCGAGACAGTATGTAAATACAGGGTACTTTATTTACTATTCAAAAACTGCTTTTTACATGGTCGATCTTAATGACAGCACTTCAGCGCCTGTGCTTGTTTTTGGAACTCCTGGAGCTTGCGGACCAGTCACAGCTGTTGGGACAGAAGCGGCACTTTCTCCTATGCCTTGTAATACAACCGATATTTATCAAATTGCTTTACGTCCAGATCTTGCAAAAATATGGATGAGAGTGAATGCAATTACCCATGAATTAATACGCACTCCGACTGGCAGTTATCAAATAAATAGTCTCAATAAAACAGCGTGGGGGACAAGAAATTTTTCTAATTGTACACACTCATTAGGTGAATCAAATCTTCTTTATTGTAGAAATGAAGAAGGGACTGGAAATAGAATGGGAATACTAGATTTAACAACTGAAGTTTGGAAGCCAAGCCATACCGTGACTGGGCAGTATAAGAACATGAGTACCACACTCGCTTTAGGGGCCACACATAAAGATTATATTTTACTTTTCCATACTCAAACCAATGAGCTTTTTAAGTACATCTATAATGGAGCCACTCCAGTCGTGAGCAAGATAGGGGGAAGTCCATTTTTTTCTTATGGTAATGGAGTCAATAAACCATCTTCGGAAGTTGTGTTTAATCAGATTTCTGCTTTTGCTTATGACCGTTTAAATAACAATCTTTATGTAAGGGCCACCAGACATCTTAGAAAATTTACGATTGATCCCGTTTTAGCGATAGTGACTTCTATTAGTACTGGATTTAATGCAGTCGCTGGAAATAGTAGTGCTCATGGGGGAATGAGTGTTTCTAATGATGGTCTAGCTGCATTTTCTTTTGCAGGAGGAACTCCTAGTGCAATGTGGGCCACTTATAATTTAGCAACTTTTAATGATGTGGCCGGAACATTATCTGCTGGAATCAATCTCTATAATGCGGTATCGACAGGAGCAACTTATCCAGCACTAAATGAAATTTTTAATACGTCCGGGACGACACATAATATTCAAAGCCAAAGAAAAATTTCAACTTTCCTTTCTGATAACAATTTATATTTTTATGGATCCTCAGCAGCTGATGATTCTCAAGATCATTGGATTTTTAAATCAGATCGCGCGACTTCAAAAATTTATGCTGTTGCTGGGGCCGCAGGGGCAGCGGCCTACAATCCGGTCGACTCAGGACAGGCCGCCTTAGGGGCAAGTTTAAAGCGTATTTACGGAATGCAACCAGATGTGAATGATGACCTTTTAATTTTTGATGGGGATCATTTAAGAAAAATTACATTAACAACTGAATCTGGTGCTCCGAAAATTTATGATCTCGCTGATTTTACAACTTATCCTAATTATCCAGTAGGGACTGAGTGGGTTCATGCTGTTCATGACAACAGTACTGGATGGAGTTATTTTGCTGTTGCCAATGATACTTCAAAAAATCAGATTGCACAGATCTGGGCAGCTCATGATAGCAGCGGTGGTTTTGTGAGAATTCCCATTGATGGGTTAACGCTTTCGACTTATAAGCCAGCAGCAAGAACGCTTAATTTGGAAGTTACGCCGGTAGGATTATTACTTCTTGATGTGGATAAACAGCGTATTTTGATGACGCCGCTAATGCCTTAAGAAGACCAGTGATACGCCTATGCCTACCACTGGTCTGATCGAAATTATTTCTGAGAACGTTTTAAGATTTCATCCATGATCGCAAACAATTGATCAGCTGGTAAAACACCTTCAATCTTCACACCATTTAATAAGAACGATGGAGTCGATCTGATGTTAAAGGGAGTCGCAGCAGCGATGATTGATTGAACTTTTTCTTTTGTTTTTGGATCGGCAACACAAGCTTCTAATTTATCAGCTTTAATTTTATCAGCAAGGAAGTCTCCGATACGATCTTGATTGTGGAAGATCTCATCGTGAACAGTACCAAATTCAGCAGCTGGCTTACAAACAGAGTAATAAGCGGCCTTACAAGCAAACTGGTGCATTCCACGTTCCATTGACGGGTTACATGCACTATCAAGTGGGTAGAAGAAATACTGGATATCAATTTTTCCACCGTAACGAAGAAGAATTTGCGGCATCATTTCAGAAAGCGCGCGGCAAGCAGGGCACTCAAAGTCAGAAAAGATTTGCATCTTAATAGGAGCATTCTCGGCCGTAGCAATTTTAAATTCAGAAACAACTGATGGTGCACCAAGATTTGGAAGTCCATAGTATTGATTGATTAGATCATTTGATACAGCAACCATGTTTTCAGTTTTTTTCGTCACGTTCATTTTAGCTAAGAATCCTACAGCTAAAAAGATCACAGCAAAACCAACTAAAACAGCTGGAGCTGGTGTGAATGACGGGCTTTGTTTGTAAAACATCCAAAGAGTTAATCCCGAAGCGATATAGTAAAGAGTACAGAATGGACATAATCCACCAAGACCGATTAATGAATAAAGGAAAAGTAAAACGCATCCAATAAAGTTAAGAATTAGTGCGAAGTACACAGTCTTCTCAAAGTTTTCGTTTTTAACAAACATGCCAATCATCGTTAAGGCACCGATTACGATCCCAAAAAGAGAAATAGGAACACCTGCAATATTTGAAGCAGCAGATAGAGTTGTTTTATCGCAGTTGAAAAAACTATTCAGGTTACAAAGAGAACCTGACTCTAATCCTGTAGGGAACTTAAGCGCAAAATAATGGCCAGTTAGGTAAATAGAAAACCCGATCATAAGGGCACTTAGAACGAAAATTGCGATAGTAGTGTTCATCGAACTTTCGGTGTAGACAGACTTCTTCGTCATAATAAACTCCGTTTTATTTTGGGAAATAGATATTCCAATTTCTTTGGGTCGTTTTATCTCTTCGGTAGCTATGAAATTTTAGATTTGAAAAAGTGCATAGTCCACAGTCTTCAACCACAATGCCAGGATAAGCAATACTAAGTTGGGCGGTGGCCACATATTCCATGTTGAAATAAATTTTACCATGATGTTGAGTAAACGCTTCTGAAAAATCAGGAAAATTCGATAAAAAATCCGGCTGCACTTCGTAATGCTCCGGTCTGATATGGGGACCAATAAAAGCATAAATGGGATTGATAGATTTAACGAGTTCATTAGCGAGAATATTTTGAGCAAGGCCTCGCCAGCCAGCATGAATCACAACGTGAGAATCCTTTCCTAATAAAACGATAGGCACACAATCCGCGGTAAGGATGACTTTAGGAACTTCTGTCGTTCCGATAATTCCATCACCTTCTATTTCAGTTGAACATTTGTCTTCGGGGATAACTAGGTCTGAGTGCGTTTGTTTAACTTTTAGGAAGTCAAAGTCAGGGCGAGAGTTAAATACTATGAAGCGCCCTCTTAAAAGAGGCGCTTCGAAAGTAATATCAGAGATCATTCAGTGCATCGTTCTTATGTTTAGAGTAAGCAAGCACCTTTTGGAAAATTTCCGGAGGTGGAACTTCAAAGCGGATTCTGGCATTTGTAATCGGGTGAACAAAACCTAAAATCTTCGCATGAAGGAATGGATACTGGTATCCATTGATGATTTCTTTGTAATCAGCACCAAGCTTCATCATTTGCTCATTTGGTGAGCCATAAGCGTAGTCACAGATGATCGGCATTTTTAAAACGTCGGCCGTGTGGACTCTGATCTGGTGAGTGCGTCCTGTTTCCAGTTTGAATTCCATATGAATATGTTTTTCAAAAACATCCAGAACTTTATAATTTGTCACAGCTCTTTTTCCACGAGTGGTGAAGGCCTTCATTTTTAATCTATTGCTTGGATCGCGGGCAATCGGATGCTCAATTGTTCCATATGACTGACAACGATTTCTCATAACTAGTGCTTCATAATATCTTTCGATATCGTGAGTAGAAAATAAGAGAACTAATCCTTCGTGAGCAGCTTGAGTTTTGGCGATAACCATAACTCCACTTGTCCCTTTATCAAGACGGTGAACAATTCCCGGACGCTTCTGATCGCCGACACCCTGAATGTCTTTACAGTGAAACAAGATCGCGTTCACTAGAGTTCCAGTGTAGTTTCCTGGAGCAGGGTGGGTCACAAGACCAGCTGGCTTGTTAACAACAACTAAATGCTCATCTTCAAAAAGGATTTCCAGAGGAATGTCCTCAGGAAGTGCTGTTGAAGGAAGCATTGGTGGAACAAGAATATTGATGATCGTGCCCGCTGGAGGCATTTTCTTTAATTCGATTTTTAAATCAGGATTTGGGGATTCGTCCGCCACACAGATTTGTTCTTTTAGAAAAAGATTTTTTAGAAACGTGCGCGAGTAACCTTCGGCACTTTCAGTTAAATACTGATCAAGGCGTTTGTATTTTTCGCGGTCTTCGTTGGTAATAGTGAAGGACATGAAATCTTCAGGAGCTTCCGCAGAAGTATCCCCTTGAGAGGCATGTGTTTCTAAGGTTTCATCGTTTTCTAAATTGTCTTCATTCATTTTATGGCTTCAGTTTTTTCATTCTGGCGACATAAGAGTTGGCTACGATTTCAGGTTTTAACTTCAGGCATTTGGCGTATTGGAAAACAAACCCACGCACATAAACCGGTGCAGGTAGCTTACCAAAATCTTCCATCTCAATTCCTTGAAGGTACATACGAGAAACTTTCGTCATATCACTCAGGCGTTCCAGATCCAGGTTTTTATATTCACGGATCTTTCTTAGGAAATCACCGGTAAATTCAGTCGCGTCTTCCACTTCTTTCTCAAAATCAGCGTTGATAACGTAATCAAGCGCGAATCTCTTCTGAGTCACAAGTTTATTAACGTTGGTTGTATTCGATCCTGTGCTTCCTTGTCCATAACCATTTACAGAAACATCTGATCCGGTCGACTGAGTATTCAAAATAAAGTCGGAATTAGGCATAATTGATGAGGCCGAAGACTGCATTTGAGCTTCGCTGCGCTCATTTCTGATGGGCGCCACTCTGTCAGACAGGTGGTTATAGTTCATTTGGTTGAAATCACGATTAAGGCCTCTGGCCTCATCATAGCGCTTTCGTTTAGTCGGGTCAGATAAAATAGAGTAAGCTTCTTCTACCAATTCCAGGACATTTCTACACTCTTCCGGGCTCATAAGCGAATAAAGCGCCAGGGAGTCAGAAGAATAAGCAGCTCTAGCTCTTTGGTAGCTATGATAGATTTCTTCCGAACGGGCATTGTTCGGGATCTCTAAAACTTCATAATAATTTTTTAAATCTGATGTCGTAGTGTTCATATAAAACTCTGCTTAAATCTAGTTAATATTTAGTAGACGGTGAATGATACGGTCGAAGTTGTTAACAAGAGTCGAATTAGGGAATTCCATTAATAATGGTTTTCTCTTTTTCACACTTTGCCAAACAGTCGCATCGTAATCAAGGTAGCCTACGTAATCCAGGTTGATGCCAAAGTACTTCTTTGAGATCAATTTCATTGAGAAACCGATATCAATATCAGACTGAGTACGAACCTGATTAATAATCAACTTAGGCTGCAGACGTTGAATTTCTGCACGAAGTTTTGCACCAACAGCAGGGTTGATTTCACTCACGCGATTAATAAGATCAGCAGGAGTAGAGTTTTGAGATAACTTAGCGTTCATCGCCTGATCAATAAGCGGTCCGATTTCTAGAAGCTCTTCGGCCATCTTTAGTTTTCTGTGATAAACAGTTTTGATAAAGCGGTACGAGTTCTCAATTGAAGTCGGCTCAGGAAGAGTCGTGATGATTCCCTGGTCAGCAGCAATGAAGAAGTCGATGGTGTTGAAAGTTGTACCCGCACCAAGATCAAGCAGAACATAGTCTACTGGTAGCTCACTGAATTGAGTCAGGAGTTTTGCTTTGTGCATTTGTTTTAAGTTAGCAATTCCCAGATCATCCTGAGCACCACTGATAATAAAAAGATTATTAATCGCCGTAGGAGTCAGAAGTTCTGTTAATGTCCTTGCTTGTTTTGAAAGATAATCAGACAGGGTTTTGTCCGGGATAGGTACCCCGAGACAGGTGTGGAGATTCGCTCCCCCTAAATCTAGATCGATTGCTGCAACCTTATGACCCATCAAGGCCAAACAAATTGCAAGATTTGCAGTTACTAAACTTTTTCCAACTCCACCTTTTCCACCACCGATGGCCCAAATCTTTGGTCCATTTTGAGGTGTAGAGTGCGTTTGAAAATCACTACTTAGAGTACTTTCGTCGTTGTTGTTAAACACAAGATTCCATCCTAAAAACTATGGCAAAATCACATCCAATTGTATTTGCTTAGTTATTATAGGAAGAAAAATTCAGAATGTAAGGGAAAAAATAGCAAACTACTAATTTCAGGTATTCTTGTAATTAATGCACAGAGATTTACTCTTTTTTAATCTTACGATAACCTTAAAAACGATAAATTAGATACTTGAAGGAAATAGGCGATCACGGGACTACGGTTTTGGGGATTGCTTGGAACTTAGGAGCCTTTAATGGGTCAAGCGTTTATGTCACAATTGAAAATGAG
>JBEIPV010000126.1:0-8197 GCA_040376855.1 Bacteriovorax sp. | reverse complement strand
TTGTATTGCTGTAGGAAGAGTGAAGCCTTGGTTTTCAAGTTTTTCTATCATGGCATGGGCCAGAGAAAATGCTTCGTGATCGTTTAGATGTGGTCGCTTGATCTTTATTTCATGAACAAGTTTTTCAATAATAAGAAGGTGACCTACAAGACATCTAGCATTGTGAATCGTCATCTCAACCTCGCTTATAATACCTAGTTTGATTGTTCAAACTATATGTTATGTATTCAAACACATTGTCGGCTTAATTCAAAATTTTTTTATACTGATTTTGATCATATGTTATTATTTAAATGTAACTATTTAATAATATGGAGTTTTTTTGTGGTTCTACTTTTCTTTATAATCTTTTTCTGCACGGCTTTTGTTCTGCCTTCCGTGAGGATCTATAGAGTAAGTGGGGTGAACCCTGTCACTTTTAAAAATAGTGGAAGTGCCCATGACTTAGTTGGTTTCTATATGAAAGTTCTTATGCTTTTAGTGCTTGTTAGTTCACTTCATTCACTGCCTGTTGATATTTTTCAGTATGCTCAATTTTTTAATGATAAAAATTTAGTGATCATCGGCTGGATTCTTATGGTTGCCTCACTTCTTTTCATGTGTACAGCTCAGCTACAGATGAAAGATTCATGGAGGATTGGAATTGATCAAAACCAAAAGACAATACTGCGTACTAAGGGAATTTTCAGTGTGACAAGAAATCCTATTTTTGCAGCAATTATTATTGCACTACTGGGTAACTTCTTAGTTTACTCAACAGTGCTTAATCTTATCATTTTAGTTATAGGAATTTTGCTTGTAACTATTCAAATCAGACTTGAAGAGGAGCATTTACTTAAAATTCACCAACAAGATTACATTGATTATAAAAACAAAGTGAAACGTAGATTATTTTTTTAAGTTAAAATAATTGGTCTGTGTTTTGTAATGATCATTGTGTGTTCATATTGAGCGGCCACATTTCCTTTGTCAGTTGAAAGGGTCCAACCATCAGCACCTTCTTCTACTTGAGTCGTGTGGGTGGAAAGAAAAGGCTCTATTGTGATGACTTGTCCTTCTTTTAGGATACGTCTGTCATTTTTATCATAATAAGGCGGGATAAATTTTGGTTCTTCGTGAAGAGCACGGCCAACACCATGACTACCTAAGTTCTCAATGATCACGAGGTTGTGTTTTCTAGCTACTTTCTCAATTGCTTTGCCAATTAAATTTAAAGGTGCTCCTGCTGTTGCTGCCGCAATTGCAGCATTTAGTGCTTCTCGCGTAGCCTTCATAACTTTCTTTTGAATATCTGAGGATTGTCCTAAAACAAATGACCCACCGGTATCAGCAAAATAGCCATCTAACTCGGCCGAAACATCGATGTTGATCAAGTCACCATCCTTAATAACATAGTCTCCAGGAATCCCATGAGCGATGTCTTCATTGATAGAGATACAAGTCGTCCCTGGGAAATTGTATGTAAATTTAGGAGCAGACTTCGCGTTAAACTTTTCAAGATGAATGCGTCCAATCTCATCCAATTCTCTTGTCGTCATTCCAGCCTTTGCTTCTTTCATCATAAGCTTTAATGTGTCGGCAACAATCTTGCCGATGATTTTTAATGCGACGATGTCTTGTTGTGTTTCGATTGTCATATTGATCTCCTGATTCTTATTCTAACACTTTTATGTGTTTTTTCTAACTATCAAACAGCATTACTCAAGATGTTTGTCATGCAAATTAAATCACTTATTATTCCTTTCGAAATTTAAAGTGAAGAAAATGATTTTTTTTGTTTATAAATAAGGCCATTTTTTCTTAGGCCTGTTTTTTTAAGTACATGAAATATTACAAAATAATTTAAGTTTTTCATTGAAGGGTCTGACCTATTAATTTGAAAAAAGGCTTCTCGATAAGTTGGCGAAACAAAGGATAAAGCAGTTTAACATTTGGGGATGTTCAATGAAAAATTTCAGTATCAAGGCCAAGCTTATAGCACTTTCAGCTTTTTTAATCACAATTTCAATTATTATAGGAGCGGTATCCTATTGGAGTACGAATAAAGTTATTAAAGATTTTACGATTGTTTCTGATATTAGTTATCCGAATACTTCTTTGATGCTTGAAATGTATTCAGCTTATAGGAATGCAAGACTACAATCAATGGTCTTAACTTCGAATACTACACCTGAAATAAAAGCTGATGCCCTTAAAACTTTACAATCAAGTATCAAGAGTGATGCAGAATTTGATAAAAAATACAACGAAGTTGATTTTTTACCAGGTGAAGAAGTTTTATATAACAACTTCCGTGCAGCACTAGGAAAAGGGTACGGTTATTTAAAAGAAGTCATGGCATTAGTAGAGTCTGGCAAAAAAGATCCTGAAACTTTGGCAAAAATTGATAATATCCTTAGTGCAAAAATGGCAGAGCTTGCTGTTGAGACAAGGTCATCAAGCGCAGCTTTAAAAGAATTTCATATGGGACAGGCAAGACTTGCAGCAGATAATGCTAAGGAAAGTGGTGCTAACGCTACAAAAATTATCATAACTCTAATTCTTGCGATGGGGGCAGTTGGGTTTGCAGCAGCTTTCTTCTTTTCAAACTCATTGGTCGCTTCACTTAAGCAAATCAGTGATGCTCTTGATGAGTCAAGTGCACAGGTTTCGTCTGCAGCGGGGCAAATTGCATCTTCTTCAGAGGAACTTTCTCAGGCCGCAACAGAGCAGGCATCTTCACTTGAAGAGACTTCTTCATCAGTAGAAGAGATGAGCTCAATGGTTAACATCAATACAGAAAATGCTAAAAAAGCTTCTGAGAATTCTGAAATCTCTAAGAGACAAGCAGAAAGAGGTCGCACTGTTGTTCAAGAGATGGTTTTATCAATGTCTCAGATCAATGAAAGTAACAACAATATTATGACTCAAATTAATCATTCAAACGAACAAATGGGTGAGATCGTAAAGGTTATTCAGGAAATTGAAACAAAAACAAAAGTCATTAACGATATCGTTTTCCAGACTAAGCTTTTATCTTTCAACGCTTCAGTTGAAGCTGCACGTGCAGGAGAGCAAGGTAAGGGGTTCGCGGTTGTTGCTGAAGAAGTAGGAAATCTTGCTCAGATGAGTGGGAATGCTGCTAAAGAAATTTCTGAAATGCTAGCTTCGAGTGTCTATAAAGTAGAAGCGATCGTTCAGGAAACAAAGAGTAAGGTCGATGTTCTTATTGCCGACGGAAAAGAAAAAGTAAGTGCTGGAACTAAAGTCGCTGAAGAGTGTGGAGAAGTTCTGGCCGAAATCGTAACAAACGTTTCAAGCGTTGCAACTATGGCCAGTGAAATTTCAAATGCTAGTTTTGAGCAATCAAAAGGTATTCAGGAAATTACAAAGGCAATGGGACAACTTGATCAGGTAACTCAGACCAACGCTGCAACTTCTGAAGAAGCTGCAAGTGCTGCTGAGCAATTATCTTCTCAGGCCGCTTCGTTAAAAGGACAAGTTCTCACTCTCGTTGCAGTTATCAACGGAACAGCAGCTAATGTAGATACATCCGTTAAACCATCGACTCCTAAGAAACCAAGTGCAACGAAGCCACAGGTAACAGCAAAGGTTATGCCTTTTAAAGCTGCCGCTAAAAAAGCTACACCTGCTGCTAAAACGGCACATGTAAAACATGAAGCGCCAGCTAAAAAGGTTGTAGGTGGAAGCTCTCTTCCAAATTACGATCACCCAGGTTTTGAAGAGGTTTAATTTTGAGTGAATTAGCTGCTCAGAACATAAAAGACGAAAGATATATTTCAGACGAGGATTTTGGTTATTTCCAGGCCCTCGTCTTTAAACTTGCGGGCATTACATTAAGTAATAAAAAAAGAGATCTACTTTTAACCCGCTTGAGTTCACATCTAAAAAATACTCATTTTGAAAATTATTCTGATTATAGACACTATCTTGAGGGGCTTCCTGAGTCTCATGAAGAATGGCAGAATTTTATTAATCTGATGACAACTAATAAAACAGACTTCTTTCGTGAGATAAGGCATTTTGAGTACATTGAAGAAGTGTTAATCCCGAAGTGGGTCAGTGCTAAAAAAACTGAAATTAAAATTTGGTCAGCCGCCTGCTCAACTGGTGAAGAGCCATATTCTCTGGCCATGTTTTTAGAAGAAAAACTCCCAACTGGCATGACTTATAAAATTTTTGCATCAGATATTGATACCAATGTTTTAAAGAAAGCGCAGAACGCTGTTTATTCTATGGCCAAAGAAACAGAGATCCCTGATTACATCAGAAAAAAATCTATTCAATATGGACAAGGATCGATCAATGAATGGTTTAGAATTAAGCCGCATTTAAAAAGTAAAATAACTTTTCAAACCTTCAACCTGGTTGAAGATCAAATACCAGAAAATGAAAAGTTTGATCTTATCCTTTGTCGCAATGTCATGATTTATTTTTCACGCGCGATCGTTGAAAAAGTTGCAAATAATCTTGCTAGATCTTGCACCAATGAAGCGACTCTTTTTATCGGTCATTCGGAATCACTCCAAGGAACTCATTCGCCCTGGAAAGTCGCTACGGCTTCAGTTTATTCTAAAAACAGGCGATAAATATCTTCATGAATGAAGAAACCAAATTAAGTCTCAATATAGGTCAGATTATTGTCGTAGAAGATCCTTCGTTGATATCAACGGTGCTTGGCTCTTGTGTGTCAGTCTGCCTTTTTTCTCCTCATAAAAAGATGGGGGGAATGATCCATTACGCTCTCCCGTACCAATTTGATCATAACCTGGATGAGGACCCTCTTCGTTATGGAGACCAGGCCATACCAATACTCATTGAAGAGATGAGAAAGCTCTCTTTAGGGCCAGTAAGCAGCTTAAAAGCGAAAATTATCGGTGGGGCTAACTGTCTGGTCAGAGCATCAGGTGGCGGCTTCAATAATATTGGTGAGCAAAATATTCAGATGGCCCGTGATATCCTGGCCCGCCATCAAATTGAAGTGATTGGCGAGCATGTCGGTGGAGAAGTAGGAAGGAAAGTTTTTTTCTATACGGCCGATGGCAGAGTTCAGGTCGCGAGTCTTAAGCAGTCAGCTTAGTTTCATAAAAGCTGACCAGAGCAATGCTCTGGCCAGATCTTATAAGAAACGTAAATTTTAACATATCAAAGTTTTTAATTTCTGTCGGATCTAGTAGTTGATTGTATTTTGCTTTCATGGCGTCTACTAATCCACTCTTTTTCGAGAACTCTGCAAGAGCACCCATAACTTGAGTCTGAGCTTCTGCTTTCGTGATCGTCTTGGCCTTATAGTCAAACATGATCTTTTTTAAAGCTTCAGTATAGGCCACTTGCGCATTGGCAACCTGAGCTTCTAATCCTGGTTTACCTAAATTCGCAATATGCTGACTCCAGTCGCGGAAGGGGTATGAAAAGTTTCTAAAAAGCTGCAGCTCAGTTTGCGTAAAGCTTCCATACGAAGGAAATAAATCTTTCAGCATGTACTTAATATCATCAGGATGGATATCATTAAAGTTTTTAATTGTATCGAATTGCTCCAGAGAGCTGAACGATTTAAATGACTCTTTTCCTTTCATCAGGAAATAAGTTTCACGAATAATTCGATCTTCAATACACTTTACATTCTGGTGACAGTCTCTTACTTCACTGGCCAGGCGACCTTTTTTATAAGCAACATCCGGTCTGAATGAAAGTCCACCAATGAATTTATGAGAAACAACTAAGTAAGACATTTGTTTCAGTTCTTCTTCACTGAAGTTTTTACCGTCTACAATTCCATCTACCAGATTTTCAAGCTTGTCATGCTTAAGTTTTGTCATTGGCCCAAGCCAAGGGTGATTAAAACTTTTTACTGACTGAATTTTTGGATCTTTTAAGTATCTTTCATAACCAACTTCTAGTTTTGATAAAGTATCAAAGTCGTTCATAAAGTTATAATAACCAACGAGTTCTGACTTAAGCTCAGCTCTGGCCGCTGCGCTAGTTTGCAGCAGTGGTTTATTGAGTGGATTTGAGATCGTCATCTGCATTGAACCGACACCAAGATTTTTATTGATGACTTTGATTTTTTTAATTATTTCCTCAGCTGAGTTATGAGGATCGAGTACGATCTCAAAGTGTCCAGCATCGTAGACGAATGAATCGGGCAATGCATCTGAGAGTTCTGGGTCATCAGCAATTTTTATCAATTTCCCTTTAGATCTGTAGGCAAATAATTGTTTTGCAGGATCTTTTTCATTTCTTGATTTAGCAATTAAAGTATCAAATGTTTCCAGGCGTTGTTCTGGAGTCATTTTTAGCCATGCTTCTTTTGTATCTGTATAAAATGGCGGAGCAGGCATGTAACTTTTTAAAAGAACTTCTGTTTCATCATGCAGATACTCCGACTCAAATCCATACTGGATATGAGCGCCTTTAACATCTTCAAACCCTTTCGGATAACGAGTGGGAGATTTTGCCATAGCAGCAGTAATCTTTTTGCCCCCAGGAGTGGCGGTTCCTACATCAACGACTGCTGCAGTTTTTTTCTTGGGAGTTAAAAACTTTTTCATGGACTCCCAGCAACTGAATTCATTAGCTGGAAATCGACTTATATCTTCAATATAAGGCTCAGGAGTATAATTTTGTGGTGCTGTTGCACATGAACTCACCATCAATACAGCTAAAAGAGGAATGGCCAATTTTTTACTATTTTTCATATTTCATAATCCCGATAGGTGAAACGTTCTGGTTCATATTTCCATTTTCTAATGATTGTTTAATTGATTTCGCACCGACACTATAAGACAGGTCAATTCCAAAGAATTTTTTCATAATGTGAGCTGCAGAGCTGGCACATGTATAACTTTGAGTAAAATACTCATCACCTTTTTTGATCACAGGAACTTTGATCCCGTTTTCAGCGTCAAGGAAGTACTTACCGTCTTCTTCTACAATCTTTCCATTGATTCCATTTTTATTACCATACTTAGGTGATTCAGAGTCAAAGTATAATTTTTTTCCGAATGATCCATCTTTTTCATGAATTTTTAAAAGTGGCCCATAAGCATCAAAAGGTGGAACGTTGTGAGAAGCAGAAGATTTATAGATCGCTTTAATCTCAGCTTCAACTGCTTCAATTTTTTCTCTTCCTAGATGAAAGACGAATCCTGTAGTGTCTGACATTTCAGGATTGTCACTTACCTTAAGTCGAGGTGAGAAATTATTGATCGAAGTACTTTGGATGAAGTTAAATGAATAAAGATTTTTTCCTACTCTAAGATTGATATGCCCAAAAGGCTCAACTGGTTCAAAAATAATCTCTGCTGTCTCTGCGACATATTCTTCATAGTCAGCATAATTTTTTAACGACGCTAGACTAGCACGATACTCAGTGTACTTTTTTCCATTGGAAAATTGTTTTACCACAGATTCCAATTGGGTGAGTTCTGGAAGTGGTTTAGCAACGACAGCGTCTGCCGCTTGAGTTTTAGGTTTAAAGAAATTTCTAATTCCAGTCGTGCATCTATCTACCCAGTCGGCAGGTTCACGCTGAGAAGAATCAGTATAAGCAGTGATGGCCTGCTTTTCTTCAGGAGTAATATCTCGTGAAGACCACGGTTGATGCGAGCAACTTGCCAGTAGTGAAATCAAAAATAGCGAAGTGACCAGGACCTGCTTATTTTTATGAAAGGACATATCTAAAGCTCCAGTTATAAAGTTGGCACCTGATCTTATCGGTCGGATATTGGTTTTAGTTAAGTTTTTGTCTTAAGTTCTTGAATTAGTAAGAGTTTTTATAATGGCAGAGTAGGTAGCGGAGCAATGCAGTTCAGTCTTAAGTGGGCTCTGGTCTCTTCCGCTTACTATAGGCAAAGGCTATTTGTTCGATAAGATCTTTTTTAGTCCAAGGTTTCACCAGGTACCCATCAGCTCCATCGTTAGTGGCCTCGAGAATCATATCAATATCACTGTCAGCAGAAACCATGAGAAAAGGAAGATGATCGAGTTGTGCTTTTGATCTGATGGCCTTTAATAAGTCAGTGCCGATACCATCCACTAAATTTGAGTCACATAAAATAAACTCTGGTGCTTCTTTTTTAAATTGAGCATAAGCTTCAGCTAGCGATTTTGCGAAAGTAATTTTTCCTTTAAAGCCAATATCTCCTAGGTCAGCTAGCATCCTTGTTTGATAGGATTCTGTTTCCTCTAAAATGAG